>NVUS02000290.1 GCA_002402005.2 OCS116 cluster bacterium
CATCATCGACCACATCCAAACCCAGATGGCCGAAGGCATATTAAATGCTGGCGATAAATTACCGTCGGAACGCAAATTAGCCGCAGTGTTCAACGCCTCCCGCGCCTCGATCCGCGAGGCAATTGGCCTAATGGAAGCCAAAGGCATGGTCAAAATCCGCCATGGCGCAAGCACCATTATTCTGGATATCTTCACCCCAAAACTCATCGATCCATTGCAAGATCTAGTCAAAACCAACCAAAGCCTCGCCTTAGATGTCATCGCCGTACGGCATTTATTAGAGGTCGAGGCCACCATTTTAGCCGCACAAAATGCCGATAATGATGCACTCAAACCCATCGAAAATGCGCTCATTCATTTGCTCAATTGCGATCGAAAAAATGCCGAAATACAAGTCAAAGCCGATATGGATTTCCACCTTGCCATCGCCGATGCCTCACAAAATATAGTCCTCGCGAAAATGTTACGCAGCATGGGCAATCTGGTCGAGCACGAAATGCTAAAAACCGTCACCGTCGCTATGCAAAAAACCAACGGCCAAAATAAACTCAACGCCCAGCGTCAGCAAATCTACCAAGCCATTAAAAATGGAAATTTCCAACAAGCCGAACGTGCCGCCCGCACCCACCTAGAATTTGTCCAAAACTACTTAAATTGAAACATGCTCCAGTATAAATTTTGCCGCAAGTTTTAACTTATGCGGCATCGGCATTTGAAACGGATGAATCAAATAAATCGGCCAAACCCCATTGTGCCAATCGGGCAGAATATTGATAATCTCACCCCGCTCCAACGCATCCTTCGCCGCATATTCAGGCAATATAGCAATAAAATCAGTCCCCTCTAATATATCTAAAATAATCCGATATCGGTTAAACAACGCCATATCAGGCACATCAAGATACGTAATCTCATCACCCTTAAACAATTGCACGCTGCCCTCTTTCAACGAATAACCATTGGTCAATAATTTATGTGGCAATAACTGGCTTACCTGTTTAAAATCCGCCGCGGAAATCCGGTTACCTGTCGCGGCATATAATTTCTCGGTCACCATGCCAATCTGCCGTGCCACAAGGTTTTCGTCCCCCACATGGCCTGAACGTATTGCCAAATCAATTTTATCATTCACCAAGTCAACCACCTGATTGCTCACCTGAATGTTAAATTTTATATCCGGAAATTGCGCAAATAACTTAGGCAATAACGGCACGATAAAAAAACTTGCACTGCTGTCAGAAACCGAAATGCTCAATTCACCCGAAAGATCAGATTGCACATGATGCGCCGCTCGGTTGAGCCGTTTATGCTCATTATATATCTGTACTGCCTGCACTTGTAATTTTTGCCCCGCATCGGTTAACTTCATCGAGCGGGTGGTGCGGTAAAATAATTTCACCTTATAACGGCTCTCCAAGTCACTTAATTTGCGGCTTATATGAGCTTTAGAGCGGTTTAATTCCGCCGCAGCATGGGTTATCGAACCACATTCTATAATGGCAGCAAAGCAAATCATCTCTTGCGCTTGGTCTAACATCAATTCTCCAATTGTTACCTATAAGTAACATTAAAGTCAAAATAACCGGCTAATAAATATAATTAGCATAATCTACACTGTAATTATTAACATTACAATTATCAATAGAGGACACAAAATGAAAAAAATTCTTATAGTCGGTGCCAGCGGCACCATTGGCCAAGCCGTATATAACAATCTCAAAAATGATTATCAAATTATCACTGCAGGCCGGCATAATGCCGACCTTATTTTAGATGTCACCGATCGACAATCCATTGATGCCGCATTTCAAGATCTGCATAATTTAGACGGCGTCATCAATTGTTTCGGTGTCGTACCATTCGAGCCGTTCGATCAAGTCGATATGCAAAATTTTTCCCAAGGCATAACCGATAAATTCCTAGGCCAAGTCAACATCATACAAGCCATATTGCCCAAACTAAACCATGGTGCATCCATCGTTTTAACCAGTGGCATACTCAACCATCAGCCGATACACACTGGCGTTTGCGCCGCCGCCGCCAATGGCGCAATAGATGGTTTCGGTCAAGCTTTGGCATTGGAACTTGCCGGCAAAGCCCGGGTTAACGTCATCAGCCCCAGCATGGTCGCCGATAGCATCGAGGCCTATGGCGCCTATTTTGATGGCTATGAAGTCACCCAAATGGATGATTTAGTCAACGCCTACCGCCGCTGCCTATCAGGCATCATAAATGGCCAAGTGCTCAAACTTTTCAAACATATTTAAACCGGTGAATATTCTTTATCTATCCATCAGTCATATTGATTAGACAGGAATCAATTTTAAGCGCAGTTTATGGCATCACAATTGGAGTCATATGTTTTCCGCCGTCAAACAATTTAACAAAACCGTTTGGTTTATCATTCTTTCGACTTTTATTTCGCGTTTTACCTTCCTTATGGGCTGGCCATTTTTGGCGTTAATTCTGTATAATAAATTTGGTCTTAACGAGCTGGAAATCGGCGCATTCATGACCATTGCGGTTTGCATTGGTGTCAGTTGCGGCTTTTTTATGGGCAATTTATCTGACCGCATCGGCCGCCGCAAAGTCATCATAGCCGGGCTGATCTGCATCATTTTAGCCATGTTAGGTTTGGCCTATGGTAGCAATTTAGCGCTCATGCTAACGGCCACCACCCTATCCAGCATTGCCCGCGGTATGATAGAAGACCCCGGCAAAGCCCTAATGACGGATATGATGGAAAACCGCATCGCCAAAGACCTCGCCATTCAAATGCGCTATTTCGCCATCAATGTCGGCGCGGCATTCGGCCCGTTGGTCGGCGTATATATAGGCGTTGGCGGCCAACAATCAGCATTTGTCGTCGTGGCCATGGGCTATGGTTTTTATCTTATTGCGGCCATTGTTATTTTCAAACTCGAAAAACCGCTAAACCCAAGTCAAATGAAGCAAGATCAAACATTCAGCGCTCTGTTCAAATTACTACGCCTAGATCATGCCTTCCTAATATTTGTTTTTGCCAGTTTTTTAATGAGCCTAGCTTACGCACAAATCGACATCGGCCTCATCCAATATTTACGGCTTGAGAGTTTCGAAAACGTCGCCCAGCTATTCGGCATCCTATTGTTCACCAATGGCATGACCATCATCATCTTCCAATTCCCCTTGCTGAAATTGCTCGAAAATATCGCCCCGTTGCGCAAAGCCTATTTAGGCGCGTGCCTGTTTACCTTGGGTTTCTTCATTTTTGCCTTGTCGTCAAAAGATGCACAATGGGTGATTATAGTGGCCATGTTTGTCATGAGCATTGGCGAAGTCATCGTCTTCCCTTCACTCAACATTATTGTCGACCGCATGGCGCCCGAACATTTAAAAGGCAGCTATTTCGGCGCGGCGGCACTCGGCTATTACGGCTGGGCATTCGCGCCTATATTGGGCGGCTGGCTGCTACATAGCTTTGGCGGCACAACCATGTGGCTGGTGGTCAGCGCCATTTCAGCCAGCATCATCCCTCTTTTCTACATTGCCCAAACCGCCAAACGCCCAAATTTTGCGAGGTCAAACCCATAATGCTAGCCGCCATGAAAAAATTCAACCTCACGGTTTGGTTCTTACTGATGTCTAGTTTTTGCATCGGCTTTTTTTCGCAAATGGTCTGGCCATTCTTAGCGCTCATTCTATATCAAAAATATGGCCTTAACGAATTTCAAACCGGCCTTTTCCTCTTCTCCGCCGTCATGGTGCGCGCCATATTTGGCTTTTATGTTGGCAATTTGTCCGATCGCGTTGGCCGCCGTAAAGTTATTTTTGCCGGCTTCGTAAGCGGCATGTTAGGCATGTATATCATGGCCAGCACCGATAATATGTGGTGGATGTTGCTGGGCGCAACTCTCAATACATTGGCCTGGGGCATGATACAAAACCCGGGCAAAGCTTTGATGACTGATATGATGTCAGAACGCGCCGTTAAAGATGCCGCCCTACAACTCAAATTTTTTGCCGTAAACTTAGCCCGCGCTTTCGGCCCAGCCTTTGGCGTGTTTATTGGCCTCACAGGTCAAGCCGATACATTTTTCTGGGTCGGCCATATCTACATCATGGTCTGCGTCATTGCGTTGATTGTTTTCAATCTCGAAAAACCCTTAAAACGCACAAAATCCGCCCTCGATCAGTCGTTCAAAGCCCTGTTTGGCCTGCTGGCCAAAGATCATGCGTTTTCAATGTTGGTGGCCGGCTTCACCTTGGTCCTCATGGCTTATATGCAAATGACCATGAGCCTGCTGCAATATATTCGCTTAAGCGGCATCGCCAATCTCGAGGTTACATTTGCCAGCATGCTGGCACTCAATGGTTTAACCATAGTCATCTTCCAATTCCCGCTGGCGGCGGCGCTCAAAAACATCGCGCCATTTCACCGCACTTTATTGGGCGTCTGCTTGTTTGTAGCTGCATTTTTTATCTTTGCATTTTTCACTCAAAATGGTGGCTATGGCCTATATATAGCCATGTTCACCTTAAGCCTTGGCGAGGCCATCTTGTTCCCCACCATCAGCATCCTCATCGACCGCATGGCGCCCGAACATTTAAAAGGCAGTTATTTCGGCGCCGCCGGTCTCAACTCATTCGGCGTCGCCGCCGCTCCGCTCATTGGCGGCTATTTATTGCAAGATTATGGCGGCCAAGTCCTATGGCTATTCATGGCCTTCACCAGCGCCTTGGTCGGCCTACTATTCTACCGCGCCCAAACCGCCAAACGCCCAGATTTTAGCTTCAAACAAAATTAACCATAAACCGTTATTATATCAGCAATTATCCAATTCCAGAAGGAAGCTGATATGATTTCGAATGCAAGTCATCATTTATTGAATGTAAATTTATTGCTAACCAATGGCGAC
>NVUS02000291.1 GCA_002402005.2 OCS116 cluster bacterium
AAAAATTGGCGCTTTGCGCTTTATCAAAAGCCATTCTAGCCTCTACTCTAAACTTATTATTTAAGCGCAGTATAGGGCATAATATTTAACCATCGATTAATGGTTTGTTATCTATGAATTATAAGTTTTGGTTTATAAATTCATTCATCTCATAATTCGTTAGGTCTTGGCTGATGGCGGTGATGGCGATGTAATTTTGCTTGAGGGCTTCTAGCTCACTGCCTTTTTGTGGATTGGCATCCATGCCTTTAAAGTTGATCCAATAATAGTTTGAGCCGCGTAGGTTCTCGCGCTCATCGACAATGGCGAAACGATCGCTACGTTTGCCTTGTTTGCAGGTTTTTATGCCTTTGACATTATCTGTAGTGCAATCGGGGTAATTGATGTTGATGATGTTATTGGGGTTTAGCTGCATATCGAATAATTTTTGAATCAGCTCTGGAGAGGTTTGCTCGACCATTTGCCAATTGAGGGTTTTGTGGTTAGAGCGGATGTTGCCCATAAGGCTGAATGCCATGGAGGGAATGTTATAGCTGGAGCCCATGCCTGCGCCGGCGACTGTGCCCGAAAGATGCATAAAATCGGCGGCATTATGGCCGCGGTTGACGCCGGAGAGGATGAGATCGGGGTCGCCATCCATCAGCACTTCGAGCGCCATGATGACACAATCGGCGGGAGTGCCTTTGATGGCGAAGGTTTTATCATCGCGTTTGGTGACATAGATGGGGTCGTGAATCGAGATAGCACGGGATACGCCGCTTTGCTCATACATGGGGGCGACCACCCAGACATCATCACAGATAGCATGGGCGATTTTGACCATGGATTTAAGGCCGATGGCATCAATGCCATCATCATTGACGATGAGGATTTTATTTATTTTTTTCATTCAACGTCAATCCTTAAATAGTGTTTTATTTGGCTTTTATGATGGTTTTACCACCCATATATGACTGTAATATTTCGGGCACTTTGACTGAGCCATCTTTTGTTTGGTAATTCTCTAATATCGCCACGATTGTGCGGCCAATGGCGAGGCCAGAGCCGTTGAGAGTGTGTACATAGCGCGCGCCTTTGCCTTCGGTTGGTTTGAAGCGGGCGCTCATGCGGCGGGCTTGGAAATCACCACAAGTTGAAACTGATGAGATTTCGCGGTACATATTTTGGCCGGGCAACCAGACCTCGATATCAAATGTGCGTTTGGCGCCGAAGCCTGTATCGCCTGAGCAAAGTTTGACCACGCGATAGGCTAGGCCTAAGCGTTTGAGTACTTCTTCGGCGGCTTCTAGCATCAGCATTTGTTCGGCTTCGCTTTTATCGGGATGGACAATGCTGACCATTTCGACTTTGCTAAATTGATGTTGGCGAATCATACCACGGGTATCGCGCCCTGCACTGCCGGCTTCGCTGCGAAAGCAATTTGAGTATGAGGTAAAGCGTTTTGGTAGATCGGCCTCGGGCATTGTGGTTTCGCGCACTAGGTTAGTGAGTGAAACTTCTGAAGTTGAGATGAGATATTTACCATCGGTGGTTTTGAACATATCGGCTTCGAATTTTGGCAATTGATTGGTGCCGATAAGCGCGTTGGCGTTGACCAAAAGCGGCACAACCACTTCTTCGCGGCCATAATCTTGGGTATGTAAATCCAGCATGAAGTTCGCCAAGGCACGTTCTAGGCGGGCTAAATCTGCTTTGAGCACAACGAAGCGAGAGCCGGACATTTTGGCTGCGGCTTCAAAATCCATCTGGCCTAAATCTTCGCCAATGTCGAAATGTTGTTTGGGTTCGAAATCAAATTTTGGCGGCGTGCCGACGCGGTGGGTTTCGATATTGTCGTCTTCATCGGCACCATCTGGCACGTCATCAAACATGATGTTGGGCAATTCTAGCAGGAAGTCGTTTAGCTCACTGGTGAGTTTACGCTCGGTGTCTTCGCCAGCTTGAATGGCTTGTTTGATTTTTGCGACGTTGGCAATGGCAGCTTGGGCTGCGGTTTCATCGCCGGTGGCTTTGGCTTTGCCGATGGCTTTTGAGGCATCATTACGTTGGGTTTGTAGCTCTTGCAAGCCGGCGACATGATCGCGTCTGGCTTTATCCAAAGCGATGGCTTTTTCGGCAATGCCTGATAATTTACGGCGTGACATTGCTTTGTCAAACTCTGCAGGGTTTTCGCGAATCCATTTGATATCGTGCATGAAAGCCTCCCGATATGGTTGACGGCGTGGAATCACCGTCAATAATATTTGTTAATTGTAAGTAGAGAAAAATGGGTTGATTATCAACCTAATTATTCATCATCATTTGTTGAATCGTCATCATCAGAATCTTGATTTGCGCGCTTTTTGGCTCGCGATCGTTCGATGAGTTTCACGGCATATATCGACAATTCATAAAGCAGCAAAGTTGGGAAAGCCAAACCAAGTTGAGAGATGGGATCGGGCGGGGTTAAAATTGCCCCAACCGCAAAAATAATAACAATGGCAAATTTGCGTTTGTCTTTGAGCCATTGCGAGCTGACCACGCCGATGCGCGCCAAAAGTGTAAGGACAACCGGCAGTTGGAACATTAAGCCAAAGCCAAGGATGAGGGTCATCACCAGGCTTAGATATTCTGTGGCACGTGGTTCTAGTTGAATGGATGCTAAGCCCTCGCCGCCCTCTTGCTCCATACCGATGAAGAATTCCATCGCGAAAGGCATAACAAAAAAGTAGACCAATGACGCGCCCATGACAAAAAGCACAGGGGTGGCAATGAGATAAGGGATGAATGCGCCGCGCTCATTTTTATAGAGGCCGGGGGCGATGAATGCGTAGATTTGAAACGCGATGAACGGGAAACCCAATATCATGCCACCAAACAGAGCCAATTTTAGATATACAAAGAATAGTTCTTGTGGGGCAGTATAGATGAGCCGTGCGGTTTCGGCGTCGCCAGACGCTTGCACGAATGGCACCAGCAGAATGTTATAAATGTCATTGACAAAAAAGCCGCAAATGCAGGCAAACAGAACCAAAGCGACGATGGCTTTGATCATGCGGTTACGCAGCTCATAGAGGTGATCCATGATTGGCGCTTGGCTTTCATCCATTTCGGTTTGGTTGGTATCTTGCTCTATTTGTGCTGACATATTTTTAATCGTGACTATTTAAGATGCGCTTTTGACCGCAGTTTTAGCGACAGGCTTTTTGGCCGGGGCTTTTTTAACTGTGGTTTTTTTGGCTGGTGATTTTTTAACCGGTGCTTTTTTGGCAACCGTTTTGGGCTTGGGCTTTGCGGCAACCTTGGCTTTAGGCTTAGCCGCAGCTTTCGGTTTGGCTGACGCTTTTATAGCTGGCTTTTTTTCGGCAACTTTGGCTGCGGGTTTTGTGGCCGCAGGTTTGGGCGTTGGGGTGCTGACCTTCATCGGATCATCAAAGCTATCGATGCCCATATCTTTAGTGATATTTTCGGCTTCGGCTTTGAGTTCTTTAAGCTCAGCAATATCAGCGACTTCCTCGACCTGACGGCGTACATCGCGCATCATGGTTTTTGCTTTGCGCAGGTATTTACCTACGGTCTTGAGCATTTTGGGAATGTCTTTAGGGCCCACAACGATGACGGCAACCGCAACGATTACCATAATCTCGGTCCAACCTATATCAAACATAATTTACCTTGAACGGTTGAGATTTATTTTGTGGCTTCTTTAACCGTTTCGGCAGTCTCGGCGACTTTTTCAGAAACTGTGTCATGATCGATGATCTTTGCATCATCAGCAGACGGTGTTTCTTCCTCGGCCATGCCTTTTTTAAAACTCTTAATGCCTTTGGCAAAATCGCCCATAACATCAGATATCTTACCGCGCCCGAATAGTAAAAACGCAAGCACGATTACGATTAAAATTTGTGTCCAACCTGGCATTTCAAAACTCCCTACATTGAAATATTTTAATTTCACCAATCTAATGGTTTATTGATGTTATTAATATAGTACATTGATCTGAGATTACCATATAATTTTAATCACAGACCATCAAATATATGGTAATAACCTTGGTTAACGGCCTATTTTTACGGGTTTTGTGCAAAGATGAATAGATTTTTATAGTTAAAATGTGCATTAAACTCATCATTAATTTTAACTTGCTTCTCGCGTAGGCTGGTGCGCAAAATGAGCTGTTGCTCACTATCGCTGACCTGTAGGTGCAATTCTGAAAATTCACTATAGTGATTTATGTGGGTTATTTTGACTTTGATTTGATGATCATATTCATCTGGATTGTCATAACTATCTAAATGTATATCATTTTGGGCGATGAGTAATTTAGCGTGATTGTGATTTTTGGGCAAATTGGTTTGCGCACAACAGCATAAATGTTCACTTTGCAAATCGCCAAATGGGGTTTTGACCATGCCATTTTCGATTTTGACATCCAGCTCATTATAACGGCGCAAATAATGCGCGGCATAGGTGCTGATGGGTTGGTTGAGCAATTGTTCGGGTGTGCCCATTTGCTCGATTTTGCTATTGTTGAGTAGAATGATTTTATCGGCCAAATAGAGCGCCTCTTCGGCATCATGGGTGACAAATATGGCGCTGATGTTTTTGGCTTTGATGAGTTTTTTGGTTTCGACCCGCAACTCGACACGCAGGTGAGAATCTAGCCCCGAAAATGGTTCATCTAACAGCAATATCTCTGGCTCGGTGACCATTGTACGTGCTAAAGCCACTCGTTGTTGTTGACCGCCAGACAGCATATTGGGGTAGCTATCGGCATATTCGCTCAGGCCAATATAGTCTAGCTGTTGCATGGCCTGTTGGCTGGTGATTTTGCCAGTTTTTATTTTGCCAAACATGATATTTTGTGCCACGGTTAAATGTGGAAACAGTGCGTAATCTTGAAATACCATGCCGATATGGCGGTTTTCGGGCGCGATGAATATATCATCATTGACCACAATTTGACCGTTAATGGTGATGCTGCCGCCGTTGAGCGTTTCGACCCCTGCCATGAGGCGCAATAAGGTTGATTTGCCGCTACCTGAAGCGCCGAGCAGACAGATAATTTCGCCGCGTTCAATGTTGAATGAAATATCATCTAAAACCACTTTGTCGCCATATTGATGCGAGATGTGGTTTAGCGACACATGGCTCGGACTTTCTGGTTTTATTGGGCTTTTTTGCAACATGATTGGACTCTAATTTTGGATGATGCTTTGCACTTGTGGCAAAGATTTTATGGCGGCGATACGTTCTGATGAGATGATATATTGGTCCTTGAGCAGAATCTCGACCTCGAACTGTTTGTCTTCACTGGTGACGACCAGACTGATTTCGCCTTTGCCGCCTTTTTCGAGCTGTTGTTTGACAAAATCGATAGTTTCTTTGCCTTCGAGATAGATTTTGACGCTGGTTTGTAGGGATTTACTGGCTTGTTTTTCGAGTGGCTCGACGCTGTTGACGCGTGGTCTGATCTGGTCGCCATCGACATCGGCGCCAATGCCGACAATGACCAATGTGCCGACGGCAAGATGCTCTTCGTATTTTTCGAGCACATCGCCAAACATGACCGCTTCATATTGGGCGCTGGAATCTGACAGGCCGATGAAAGCGAATTTGTTGCCTTTTTTGGAGCGTTTTTCTTGCTTGGCGGTGATTGTGGCGGCTAGTTTGGCACTCTTTTTGCCGCCAGCTAGAACGTTTTTGGTGAATTGCTCCCAAGTGATGATTTTCATCTGTTTGAGCAAGGTGGCATAATCATCTAATGGATGACCGGAAATGTAGAAGCCGGCGGCCTTCTTTTCGAACTCGAGCAGCTCGATATTTGTCCATGCTTTGACTTTTGGCAGTGGTAGTTTTTCGGCGGTTGATTGATCGTCGCCCATGGCGGCGAACATATCTATCATGCCAACTTCTTTATCGTTTTGGCTTTTGTTGGCGAAGGCCATGATGGAATCTAGGCCAGAGAATAACTGCGCGCGGTCGGGATTTAGGCTATCGAACGCGCCGGTTTTGATCATGTTTTCGATGGCGCGTTTGTTGACGTGTCTTGTGTTTAGATTTTCGCCAAAATGGGCGATGTCTTTAAATTTGCCAACCTCTTTACGGGCGGCGACGATGGATTCGACCGCTTGACTGCCAACATTTTTTAGTGCGGCGAGTGAATAGCGGATTTTGCCATTCTCGACCACAAATTCAACGGCTGATTTGTTGATGTCTGGTGGCAGAACCTCGATGCCCATCTGTTTACATTCTTGTTTAAACAGTTGTAATTTATCGACATTGCCCATATCGAGTGTCATTAGGGCGGCCATGAATTCGACAGGGTAGTTGGCTTTTAGATAGGCGGTTTGATAGGCGACCAAGGCATAGGCGGCGGCATGGGACTTGTTGAAACCATAGCCGGCGAACTTGTTGACCAGATCGAAAATATAATTGGATCGGCTTTTGTCGACACCGTTGGCAACTGCGCCTTTGTTAAAAATGATGCGTTGGCGATCCATCTCGGCTTGGTCTTTTTTACCCATGGCTCGGCGCAGCAAATCCGCGCCGCCAAGTGAGTAACCGCTGAGCACTTGGGCGATTTTCATCACTTGTTCTTGGTAAATGATGACGCCGTGGGTTTCTTTGAGCACTTCTTCCAATTTTGGATGCAGATAATCGGGATCTTGGCGGCCATGTTTACAAGCGATGTAGGTTGGAATGTTGTCCATCGGACCCGGGCGATAGAGCGAGACCATGGCGATAATGTCCTCGAATCTATCGGGTTTGAGGCCGCGCAGCATGTCGCGCATGCCAGAACTCTCCAATTGGAATACACCGATGGTTTGACCGCGCGCCATGAGCTCATAGGATGGTTTGTCATCTATTGGGATGGCGGCAAGGTCGATATCTATATTGCGGTTTTTGAGGAATCTGAGTGCAGTTTCTAGCACAGTGAGGGTTTTAAGACCCAAAAAGTCGAATTTTACCAGGCCGGCGGGTTCGACCCATTTCATATTGAATTGGGTGACGGGCATTTCGGAGCGTGGGTCGCGGTATAGGGGGACGAGTTGGCTTAAGGGACGATCACCGATGACCACGCCGGCGGCATGGGTGGAGGCATGGCGGTATAGGCCTTCCAGGCTTTGGCCGATTTCTAGCAGCTCGGCGACAATTTCTTCGCTGTCACGTTCTTCGCGCAGTTTGGGTTCTGAGGCAATGGCCTCGGGCAAAGTCATGGCGCTGCCGGGGGCGTTAGGGACTAATTTGCACAGGCGATCGACTTGGCCATAAGGCATTTGCAGCACGCGGCCGACATCGCGCAGCACCGCGCGGGCTTGGAGTTTACCGAAAGTGATGATTTGTGCAACTTGGTCGAAGCCGTATTTTTTTTGCACATAGGTGATCACCTCTTCGCGGCGGTCTTGGCAAAAATCAATATCGAAATCGGGCATTGAAACACGTTCGGGGTTTAGGAAACGTTCGAACAGTAAGCCCCACATAAGCGGATCGAGATCGGTAATGGTCAATGAATATGCCACCAAGCTACCAGCGCCCGAACCACGGCCGGGGCCGACGGGAATGTTGTGATCTTTTGCCCATTTGATGAAATCTGATACGATGAGGAAATAACCGGGGAATTTCATATCATTAATGATGCCAAGTTCGAAATCTAGGCGGTCGTGATAGTCTTTTTCGGTATAGCCTTCGGCCGGACCGTGGAAAGCTAGGCGGACTTTTAGGCCGGCTATGGCATCTTTAGTGAGGGCATCGGCTTCGGCTTTGAGCGCGTCTTTGCCGCTTGAGCCGGTGAAATTGGGCAGAATGGGATCGCGCATATGCGGGCGGAAATGACAGCGTTGAGCGATTTCCATAGTGTTTTCGATCGCTTCGGGCAGATCTTCAAACAGAGCGATCATTTGTTTGGTGGTTTTGAAATAATGTTCGGCGGTTAGGCGCAAGCGATCATCGGCGCCGACCACTGTGCTTTGGGCGATGCAGATGAGCGCATCATGAGCTTTATAATCTTCGGTTTTTTGGAAGAAGCATTCATTGGTGGCAACTAATGGCACGTTATTTTCATAAGCCATTTTGACCAAGGCGGATTCGACTTTGTTTTCTTCGGGCATGTTGTGGCGTTGCAGCTCGATGTAAAAACGGTTGGGGTAGAGCTTATTTAAGGTGTTGAAAAAATCTTGAGCGCGGTCCGGGTTTTCTTCGTACAGGGCTTTGTTGATTGGGCCTGATGGGCCGCCTGAAAGTGCGATGAGACCATCGGTATGTTTGGCTAAGGTTTCTAGAGGTATGTGCGGGGTTTCATTATCGGGGGTTTCGAGAAATGATTTACTGACCAAAGCCATGAGGTTTTCGTAGCCGGTTTCGTTTTGGGCGAACAGGGCGATGGAGGGGATTTCTTTGTGGCGTTGTGAGGAAGCTAAGCTTGGCGCATAGGTGCCATCATCTAATTTTACTGTGAGGGTGACGGCGGTGATGGGTTGGACGGATGACTTGACTGATTTTTCGGAAAATTCCAAAGCGCCGAATAGATTGCCCGAATCGGTTATGGCGACTGCGGGTGAATGATCGTCGCCAGCCAGCTTGATAATCTTTTCGACCGGCAGCGCGCCCTCTAGTAATGAATAGGCCGAATGGGTGCGCAGGTGAACAAATGCTTGTTGATTTTGTTGCGGATTTAATTGGCTCATTTTTGTAGCGGACATGGTTATAATTCGGATGAAATTATACTAAGCGCTAAATGCAATGAGGACAAGAATTATCGGCAAATTATACGAGGGTAAATAATGTACCGCTGCTTAAAAGTGAGATGCCCCAAATGGTTGCACCGATCAATAAGAAACCTAAAATATCTTTTGCATAATCTAAAACTGAAACATCACTCATAACAAAAACCTTTTTAAATTGTTTAATTATGCCTTTATAATGTTCATGTTTTGTTCTTTTGTCAATCAATATTGTATAAGCTGTGAGGAATAAGCATTTATACGTTTATTATCAATGAGTTAAATTGTGGGTTATTTTTCCACAAGCTGGCCATTTTCGAGTATGAAGACGCGATCCATCTTGGCTGCCAGATCCATATTATGAGTGGCGATGAGGGCTGACATATTTTGCTCGCGCGCCAATTTATAGAATTCATCATAGACGTGATCTGCTGTGGCGGGATCGAGATTACCGGTGGGTTCATCGGCCAAAATGAGTGATGGATTGATGGCGAATGCCCGCGCGATGGCGACACGTTGTTGCTCGCCGCCTGACAATTCGGCAGGGAAATGTGTGAGGCGTGGCCCCATGCCCAATGTGTGTAAAATCTCGGCCGCTTGCTTGTGCGCATCGGCCTTATTATTGCCGTTTAGGCGTAGTGGTACGGCGACATTTTCGAGCGCGGTGAACTCGGGCAATAGGTGATGAAATTGGTAAATAAAGCCAATTTCATGACGTCTAATTTCGGTTCTTTGGGCATCTGTTAAGTCGTTACAATGGGCATCATTGATGATGATTTCGCCTTTGTTTGGCGTATCTAGCAGGCCGGCAATGTGTAGGAGAGAAGATTTTCCGCTGCCTGACTGGCCGACCAAAGCGACCAATTCGCCTTGTTTAATTTCGATATTTAAATCTTCGAAAATTAGCAATTCGGCATCATCTGTACCGAAAGCACGTTTGATATTTTTAAGCGACAATATGGTTTTACGGGTCATAATTTACTCAAATCTTAGGGCTTTTACGGGGTCGGTTTTGGCGGCGCGGTAAGACGGATATATGGTGGCCAACAGTGATAAAACCAGTGATGCGACCACGATGGTGATGATTTCGCTGGTCTCCATTTTGGCCGGCAATTCGGACAAGAAATAAAGCTCTGGCGAGAATAATGCGGTGTCGGTTAGCGCCGCTACAAATTGGCGGATGCTCTCGATATTGGCGCAAACCAATACACCCAATAAAAAGCCAAATAATGTGCCGGTGATGCCGATGAGGCCGCCGGTCATAAAGAATACCCGCTGTATCGTACCGCGCCCTGCCCCCATGGTGCGTAAGATGGCGATGTCGTGAGTTTTGTCTTTGACCAGCATGATCATGCCGGAAATGATGTTGAACGAGGCGATGACGATGATGAGAGACAAGATAAGGAACATGACGTTGCGTTCGACTCTAAGTGCCCCAAACAGCGCGCCGTTGCTTTGTTGCCAATCGACCATATATAAATCTAGCTCATTGGCCTGGGCTAGGCGGATGATTTCATTTTTAATATAGACAATGTCATCGGGGTTTTCGGTCATAATCTCGACTGCGGAGGCGTTGTTTTCTTTGTTGAAATAAAGCTGGGCTTCGACAAAGGGCATGAGCACGATTTGGCTGTCGAAACGGCTTTCGCCGACCTCGAAAATGGCGGCGACAATGTAATCTTTTTGACGCGGTGATGTGCCGAAGGGGGTGACTGAGCCATTGGGTGAAATGAGGCTGACGGCATCGCCGACATTAACCCCGAATTTAGACGCCATGCGGCTGCCAATGGCGATGCGGTCGGCATTATCAAAGCCATCTAATGTGCCATAGATGATTTTTTCGGCAATTAATGGAAAATCGCGAATGTCATCCTCGCGCATGCCGCGGACGAAGACGCCGCTATTTTCGTAGCGGCCTGAACCTAAAACTTGGCCATCGACTACCGGGGCGGCGTTGGTGACGCCTTCTATAGAGCGCACGAAATTGGCGATTTGGTCATATTCGGGCAGATCATTGCCGCGGCCGGTGAGGATGATATGACCATTCATGCCTAGGATTTTGGAGGTTAGTTCCTCGCGAAAGCCATTCATGACCGACATGACGATGATGAGCGTGGCGACGCCTAGCATGATGCCTAGAAAGGAAAAACCAGAGATGACGGAGATGAAGCCATCGCGGCTTTTGCCTTTGATGTAGCGAAACGCCAAAAGCCGCTCGAAAGTGCCGAATGCTTTGTTTTGGCCTTTTTTTATGGTCATATGCTGTCCGATTCTCGGTTATTCTGTGCAGATTTTGGTGATAGCGGCCTCGACAGACAGGCTTAGTTTTTCGCCGGTGGCGCGGTTTTTAAGCTCGACTGTGCCGTCTTTTAAGCCGCGGGGGCCGATGACGAGTTGCCATGGCAGACCAATCAAGTCCATACGGCCGAACTTGCCGCCTGCCCGTTCGGAAGTGTCATCATATAGGACTTCAATGCCAGCATCGGATAGCTCTTCATAGAGGCTTTCGCAGGCTGCATCACAAGCTTCATCACCTGATTTTAGGTTGATGAGGCCGACATAGAATGGCGCGACTTCTTTTGGCCAGATGATGCCGTCATCATCGTGGCAAGCTTCGATTATTGCGCCTAATAGGCGTGATACGCCAACGCCGTACGAGCCTGATTGTAAGAAGACTTTTTTGCCATCTGGGCCTTGGACATAGGCATCCATGGCTTCGGAATATTTTGTACCGAAGAAGAAGACTTGGCCGACTTCGATGCCGCGGGCGGTGATTTTTTTATCATCTGAGACTTTGGCAAATTCCGCGGCATCATGCACATCTTCTGTGGCGGCGTATTTACTTGTCCATTGATCGATGATCGGGGTTAGGTCGGCTTTGTAATCGACATCTTCGGGTGGGGTTTCCATCTCTAGATAATCGCTATGGCAATAGACTTCGCTTTCGCCGGTTTTGGCCAGTACGATGAACTCATAAGAAGCCTCGCCACCGATCGGGCCGGTTTCGGCGCGCATTGGGATGGCGGTTAAGCCCATGCGTTTATAGGTACGTAGGTAAGCGACGAACATGCGGTTGAATGATTTCATGCCATCTTCTTCGGTTAGGTCGAAGCTATAGGCATCTTTCATGAGGAATTCGCGGCCACGCATCACGCCAAAGCGGGGGCGGACTTCGTCTCGGAATTTCCATTGAATGTGATAGAGGTTGAGCGGCAGGTCTTTGTAGGATTTAAGGCCAGCGGCGGCGATCTCAGTGATCATTTCTTCATTGGTGGGGCCGTAGAGCATTTCGCGGTCGTGGCGATCTTTAATGCGTAGCATTTCTTTGCCATAGGCATCGTAACGGCCGGATTTTTTCCAGAGATCGGCGGATTGTAGGGTGGGCATTAAGAGTTCGACTGCGCCGGCGCGGTTTTGTTCCTCACGCACTATGTCGGCGATTTTATCTAACACGCGTAAACCTAGAGGCAGCCATGCAAAGATACCTGATGACATTTGTCTGATCATGCCCGCACGAAGCATAAGGCGATGCGAGACAATTTCGGCTTCTCTGGGGGTTTCTTTAAGTACTGGCAGAAAATATTCTGATAGACGCATGACAGACTCTCTTTGATGATTAGCTTTGTTAACCCATGTGTAGCTGCAATATTTAACAATGTGAAGCGGCAATTTAGAAAAGCCGCCAAATGGCTAAAAAAGTGAAGTGAACCTGTATATATAGCCAAGATTATGGCGATAAAATGATGGGCGCTGACATGAGTTCGCGCAAATCAAAATTATGTGTTTTGGGAGAAATGGGCATTTGTGCTAGCCTAGGGTGGGAGGATTTTATGTTACATATATTGAGGAATTTTATACGTGCAGTGACTGTGAGTGGCATTATATTTGCCGGCGCGGTGTTGGCAGATGCCAAAAGCGATTATGCGACTGCGGTGAAACGCATTGAAATGGCGGTTCGCAGTGGCGCGAAAACATTAGATTTGAGCGAGCTTTATCAACTTAAAGACATACCCGAAGACATTCGCCGCTTAACTGAATTAAACCGTTTGAATTTGTCTTATACGCGGATATCAAGTCTTGAAATTTTACGGTCTTTGCCGCAACTCGAGCATTTGGTTTTGCGGGCGACTGGGCTGGACAATGAAGACATATTACCCCTTGCAAGCATGACAGGGTTAAAAAGCTTGAACCTGAGGCAGAACCTTTTGTGGGAAATTAAGCCTTTGATGGGGCTGAAGGCATTAATCTGGTTGGATCTTTCATCTAATGACCTTCCGGGCATTGACGAGTTGGAAGAACTGGCTCAGCTTGAAGAGTTGGACATTTCGTTTAATGAAATTGCCTTTATTTCTATCTTGCTGAAACATCCTAAGCTTAGGAAACTGAGCATTTCGCACATGACGGTTGATGACGTTGATATTATTGGCCAATTTACAGAACTTGAAGAGCTGAATATTGGTTATAGTGAGGTTGTAGATTTGAGCTTTGTATTGCAATTGCCCAAGCTTAAGATCTTTTGGTATGAGATGGAGCGGGTGACGGCGGATAAGGTGATTCTTGGAATATTGACCGCACGTGGGGTGCGGGTGATACCTTATTGATTAATTGATGCTGACATCGCCATCGACATAATACCATTGACCATCTTGCTTGATGAAATTGCTAAGCTCGCGGTGGGTTTGGATTTTGCCTAGAGACTT
>NVUS02000292.1 GCA_002402005.2 OCS116 cluster bacterium
ATTTTACGCGTTGGCATTAATGGTGTTGATGGCAGCGGCAAGACCTGTTTGGCCGATGAATTGGCGCCATTATTGCGCGCACAAAATGCCAATGTCATCCGCGCCTCTATCGATGGTTTTCACAACCCACGCGCTGTCAGATATGTCCAAGGCAAAACATCCCCACAAGGTTTTTTTCAAGATAGTTTTGACTTAGATTCATTTCAAAACCTGTTGTTAAAACCATTAAGCGCCGGCGGAGATTTTCACTATAAAACTGCCGCCTTTGATCACGGGTCGAACAACAAAGTTAAGATGGCTTTTACAAAGGCCAAACCACCCGCCATTCTTTTGGTCGATGGTATTTTCCTGTTTAGCGACCCGCTAAAACAGCATTTCGATCTCAAGATATTTTTAGATGTGCCGTTTGAGGTTTCCTATGCCCGCATGGCAAAACGTGATGGCTCATCTGCCGACCCATATGCACCCGAAAACAAGCGCTATTATCAAGGTCAAAAATTATATTTCGCCGCCTGCAAACCACAACAACAAGCCGACATCCTCATCGATTATGCCAATTTAAAAAGACCGAAAATCCTATGAACCATTTAAGCGAATTGCGAAAATTCAGAAAAATCATCGCCAAAGCTTTGGTGCAATATCCATTGAGTAATGTAAGTGTCGATTATATCGACTATGCCGAAAATGCGGTTTATAAAATCACCGCCGCCGAAGGCACATATTTATTGCGCATTCATGCCAGCAGTTTCAGAACCACTGCAGCCATAAAACAAGAATTGCAATATATAGCTCTATTGCGCGATGATGGTTTTGACTTGCAGGTGCCGTTAAAAGCCATAAATGATGAATATGTCACGCATGTCGACGGCAAAATGATCAGCATATTAAGTTGGCAATTGGGCAGTAAAAAACACAAATCTATTGATAATCAACATTTTGAAATTTTGGGCAATTACATGGCCAAATTGCATAGTTTTTCACTCAATAACCGGCATAAAATTGCCACCACTCATCGTGAATATTGGACGCCGGACAATTTAATTGGTTCAAACCCCATCCTCGGTTCTTATGTCGATTTGGAAAAAATCAACGGTTTTGACCGCGGCATATTCGAGGCCACGCGGTTGCAAACATTAAGTCGCCTCAAAAACCATCAAGCAAACCAGCCCGAAAAATTTGGTATGATCCACGCTGATCTACACTTTAGCAATATTTTATGGCACGAAGGCGCGTTGCGGCCGATCGATTTTGACGATTGCGGCATGGGCAGTTTTTTGCAAGACCTGTCCATCCCAATCATTTCTATGCAAGGCGATAAATCCGCACATTATCGTGATGTTTTTCTCAATAATTACAGCAAAACCCATAGTATCAACCAAGCCGATGCCGACTTGATTGATGACTATATTCTCGCCCGCCACATCGCCATGCAAGGCTGGTTATTTATGCGTATTGACCACCCAAGAATGAAAAAATATCTCAACCAAAGCATGGGTGAGACTATTAAAATCCTAAAAACCGGCCTGAGATGAACGCACAGGCATGTGGGTACAATCAACTTAATTCAAATTGTTTATATAATTTTAAATTTTTTGAGTTAGTATAGAATTAGTCAAGTTCAAGTATAGTCGTAAAAGTAACCGCCATGTCCCAAGCTGCTCAAAAATCTCCCGATAGTCCCCACCGTATATTCACCGAAAAAACCCTGATTGTCGCCAGTCACAATCAAGGCAAAATTCGCGAAATTAATGAGCTGCTCAAGCCGTTTGGCATCGTGGCAAAATCGGCGTCAGAATTAAACCTCGACGAACCGGAAGAAACCGGCGATACATTTGTCGAAAATGCCGAGTTAAAAGCCTTGGCCGCCGCCAAAGCTTCGGGCCTGCCGGCATTGGCCGATGATAGCGGCTATAGCGTTAAAATTTTAAATGGCGACCCTGGCATTTACTCAGCCCGTTGGGCAGGCGATCATAAAGATTTTGCGCTGGCCATGCAAATGGTCGAATGCAAATTGCAAGATAAAGACGCACAAGAAGATGATGAACGCGCCGCGGCTTTTATCTGCGCTCTGACCCTAGCTTGGCCCGATGGCCATATGGAAACTTTCGAAGGCCGGGTTGATGGCACAAGCATCTGGCCGCCTAAAGGCAACAATGGTTTCGGCTACGATCCAATTTTTATAGCCAATGGCTATGACCGCACATTTGCTGAGATGGAGTGTGGCGAAAAGCAAAAAATCTCTCACCGTGCCGATGCCTTTAAGCAACTTGTAGACGCCTGCTTTAAAGCCAGCTAATGGAACAACCAATAAAAGAGCTGACTATGCCGCCAGAAAAATTCGGCATATATGTGCATTGGCCATTCTGTGCTGCCAAATGCCCCTATTGCGATTTTAACTCACATGTTCGGCGCGACCCGATTGATGAATCTCGCTTTGTCGCCGGCTATCTAAAAGAGCTAGATTATATGCACAATCTAGCGCCCAACCGCCACGTCGCATCAGTGTTTTTTGGCGGCGGAACACCGTCATTAATGTCGGGCAAAGCCGTGGCCGCGATCATCGATAAAATTGCTGTGCTTTGGGGCTATGAGGAGGATGCCGAGATCAGCCTCGAAGCCAACCCAACTTCCATCGACAGCCAAAACTTCGCCGCTTATCGGTTGGCCGGAGTCAACCGCATTTCCATCGGCGTGCAAGCCATGAATGATACAGATTTGCGCAAATTGGGCCGCATGCACAGTGTCGATGAGGCCAAAGCCGCGATTAAATTGGCGCAAAAACATTTTGATCGCATCTCATTCGATCTCATCTATGCCCGCCCACACCAAACGCTCAATCAATGGCAAGATGAGCTCAAACGCGCCATCGAATTGGGCACAGATCACCTATCGCTTTACCAACTGACCATAGAAAGCGGCACTCGCTTTGCAGATCTGTATAAGTTGGGCAAAATTACCATGCCGGATGATGATCATGCGCGTATATTATATGACGCCACGCAAGACATTTGTGCCGGTTACGGCCTGTATAATTACGAGATTTCCAATTATGCCAAAGCTGGCGAAGAATGCCGCCATAACATGCTTTATTGGCGCTATGATGAATATGCCGCGATCGGCGCAGGGGCGCATAGCCGTTTAATATCTAGCAATGACCCCAGCATCCGTTATGCCCGTATTGACCAAAGACAGCCTGAAAAATGGCTGGAAATGGTCGAAGCGCAAGGGCATGCGTTTATTGATGTCGAAGAATTGACGCCGAGCGCCCAAGCCATTGAATATTTATTAATGTGTTTGCGGTTGCGCGAAGGGGTTAGTTTGGCGCGTTATGAATATCTGTGTGGCGAAAAATTGAATGCGCGGAATGTTGCCAAAATGGTTGCTGCTGAATTGCTGATTCATGATGTTGAGGCCAAGCGGATTCGCACGACGGAAGAAGGCTTGCGGCTGACAGATTATATTATCGGTGAGTTATTGGGCTAGGTTTTCACCCCGAATTTGCGTTAAATTGTTTAACCGTAAGCTCAAAATATGCGTTTACTCTCGTTTCCAAACAAAGGTCATTTCAGTGAGCGCGACAGCGGCCGTTCGAAGCCGCTGCCGCCCAACGCGCGGTCGGCTAGCGCAGTACGCGAAGCGTATGGAGCGCACGGACCGAAGGGAATGCCTGTGGTGCAAGTGCTAACAGTGAGCTTAAGCGAACGTATAAATGAAGTACCCGAGTATTAGCAGGAGCGCTACCCAGTATCGGCTGCAA
>NVUS02000293.1 GCA_002402005.2 OCS116 cluster bacterium
ATTATAATGTTTCCAAAATATTTTCGACTCTGCCATGCTAACCACAGATTGGGTCAACAAGATGGCAAAGTCGTTCATTTCTTATAATTTTTCGAACCTAGCATAGGCTTCAAGCAAATCGGTTTTTAACTGTTTGGCAGCCTCCAACCGTGATTTTTGCTCGTTAATCACTTTTTCGGGCGCTTTGGCAACGAAGGCTTGGTTGCTTAAGCGTTTTTCGGTGCCCACAATGTCCTTATCGGCTTTGGCTATCTCTTTGGTTAAGCGATCAAGCTCGGCCTGAATGTCGATCACTCCGGCCAACGGTAATGCGATAATCACACCATCAAGCATGATTTGTATTGCACCTTCAGGTACATCTTTCGCCAATGAAATGCTGTCAATGCGTGCCATTTTTTGCAATAGGCTATTGTGAGTTTTAAGCTTGGCTTCAACTTCCGCATCGGCTCCCACCACCACAACGGGTATTTGAGCGCCAGCGGCAATGTTCATTTCAGCGCGTACAGACCGAATTTCGCTGATGAATTTAATGACCCAGTTAATCTCTTGCTTTGGCTTGTCATCTACATTATTCAGCGCTTTTGGCCATGGTGAGACGATGAGCATGGTATCACGCTTGACAATGTCGCTGTCAAACCGTTCCCACAGCTCCTCGGTTACAAATGGTATGAACGGGTGCATAAGGTGCAGTAATTGGTCAATCACATGCGCGGTTACGGCTTTGATTTCGGTTTTGGCGGCTTCATCATCACCGAATAAAATTGGCTTGGTTAGCTCGATATACCAGTCACAGAACACATTCCAGGTGTATTTATAAATCGCTGAAGCTGCCTCGTTAAACTTAAATTGATAGATGCCTTTATCGACCAAAGTTACGGTTTCAGAAAGCTCAGAGAGTATCCATTTACTTAAAGTCAACTCGACATTATTGGCATCAAAACCTTTAACCGGTTGGCATTCGTGCATTTCGGCAAAGCGGCAGGCATTCCATAATTTGGTGACAAAGTTACGGTTATTTTCAACCACTTTGTTAGACAATCTGATGTCGCGTCCCTGCCCGGCCATAGATGCCAAGGTGAAGCGCACGGCATCGGCGCCAAATTCTTCGATCAGAACCAAAGGATCCATTACATTGCCTTTGGATTTTGACATTTTTGCGCCAAATTCATCGCGCACAATGGCATGCATATAAACCGTATCAAATGGCACTTCTTGCATGAAATGTGTACCCATCATCATCATTCTCGCTACCCAGAAGAAGATGATGTCAAACGCGGTGACCACCACATTGGTTCTGTAATAAGTTTCAAGCTCTGGCGTGTTTTCTGGCCAGCCCAAAGTGGCGAAAGGCCAAAGAGCTGAGCTAAACCATGTGTCCAATACATCGTTATCGCGCTCAATTTTTTCGACTTTGCCATAATGAGCATCGGCTTTGGCTTGAGCAGTAGCCTCATCTTGCGCCACAAAGATATGGCCGTCTGGGCCATACCATGCGGGGATTTGATGCCCCCACCACAATTGGCGCGATATGCACCAAGGCTCAATATTTTCCATCCAATCAAAATAAGTTTTTTCCCAATTGCTGGGCACGAATTTTGTACTGCCATTGCGCACCGCTTCGAGTGCGGGAATGGCGAGTTTTTTAGCATCTACATACCACTGATCGGTCAGCCATGGCTCGATAACCACGCCAGAACGATCGCCATAAGGCACAGTGTGCGGATTGTCATCAATTTTAACCAGCAAACCCAATTCTTCAAACTTGGCCACCACAATTTTACGGGCTTCAAAACGTTCTAATCCGACATATTCGGTGGGTACATTTTCATTTAAATGTGCATTTTCATCTAGAATGTTGATCACTTCTAAGCCGGCGCGTTTGCCAACCTCAAAGTCATTAAAATCATGGGCCGGAGTTATTTTAACCGCACCGCTGCCTTGTTCTGGGTCGGCATAATTATCGGCAACGATGGGGATTTCGCGGCCAACAAGGGGTAGAATAACGGTTTTGCCAACCAAGTCTTTATAGCGCTCGTCATCTGGATGCACAGCAATGCCGCTATCGCCAAACATGGTTTCGGGGCGGGTTGTTGCTACAGTGATGAATTTACCATCCATACCCTTAATTGGATATTTGAAATGCCATAATTTACCGTCTTTTTCAATCTGCTCAACTTCGATGTCAGAAATGGCAGTGAGTAATTTAGGGTCCCAATTCACAAGGCGTTTGGCGCGGTAAATATAGCCTTGCTCATGTAATTCAACAAAGGTTTTGAGCACAGCTTCGGACATGCCTTCATCCATGGTGAAGCGCGAACGCGACCAATCACAACTGGCGCCAAGGCGGCGTTGTTGATGCTGGATGATGCCGCCAGATTTTTCTTTCCATTCCCAGATTTTTTCGACAAATTTCTCGCGGCCCAATTGTTTGCGGCCAGGTTGTTGGCTTTCCATCAATTGGCGCTCAACCACCACTTGAGTGGCAATGCCAGCATGGTCCATGCCGGGTTGCCACAAGGTGTTTTTGCCGTTCATGCGGTTATATCTAATGAGAATGTCTTGAATTGTATTGTTAAGCGCATGACCCATATGTAGAGAGCCGGTTACATTGGGTGGTGGCAAGGCGATTGAATAGCTGGTTGCGCTTTTTAACTGCTCTTTGGTTAAACCTGCGCCGGCTTTAAACGCCCCAGCGTCTTCCCAAGCTTGGTAATGGCGGGTTTCAATGGCATCGGGTTGATATGTTTTTTCTAGCATTGTACGAACCTATTTTCATATTCTTAAAGACATAAAAAAAGGCGGCCAAGGCCACCTTTCTTAAAAACTTTGTGACATTTACATTTTGCCGCCGCGAGCGACACGTTCAATTTCTTCTCTGACAATTTTTTCGACCATGACTGGTAGGTTTTCATCTAACCAGCTTTTTAGCATGGGGCGCATAAGTGCCATGACCATGCTCTCGACCGTTTGGCCAGCACCGTTTTGGGCCAGCAATGTATTGGCAAGAAGATGGAAATTTTTGTTGACGGCATCGCCGACTTGTTCGGATATTAGGCTGTCACTGATGGCCAAATCGGGCATATCCATGGCGATTTCTTCAACCATGGGTGCAGGTTCAGCGGCAGATTCTGGCTCGCTTTCCATAGCCATCGCCATTTCCATATCAAGTTCTTCTTCAACTGGTTCTGGCTCAGGTTGGGCAAATTCTAGATCATCAATGTCATCGGGAGACAAGAGGTCGTCGACATTTGTTTCATCGACGGGATCTTCTTCGGCGAGGATTTCGGTCAGTTCCAAAATCTCTTCATCATCGTCATCGTCATCTAACTCTGGATCGGCTTCAGCAGCTTCTGCAACTGGCTCGTCATCATCAGAAATTATGCGCCGTATAGATGAAAGTATTTCTTCCATGGTTGGCTCTTCATTGCCACCATCGGTTGAATCGTTTTCTGCTAATTCTGTTTCACTCATAAGGACCTCAAAATATTAC
>NVUS02000294.1 GCA_002402005.2 OCS116 cluster bacterium
AAATATTTTTAAGATTTTAAACGACATATATTTAACCGACACTGACCTATATCAAAATAATTAACGGAATGAGTTGATTTTTGACTCTATTTAGCAATATTATATTTAGCATGAACATGATAATCAAACTTTCGTGAGGCAAGCGTGGACTTAACCAACAAGTTGCTGATTGCATTGCCTAGCATCGGTGACCCAAGGTTTTATAGGGCTGTTATATATATTTGCTCCCATAATGAAAATGGTTGCCTTGGACTCCGAGTCAATGCCCCTTCACAGAATCTTACGGTTGGCGATACGCTTACCCATTTAAACCTACCTGAGTTTGACATTGAAAAACTGCAAGATCACGAAAATGATGCAGCCAAAAACGGCACTTCTAGTATAGAAATGCCGCCGCATCTGTTTGACATTCCGGTTTTAGAGGGTGGGCCGGTTGAGCACAATCGCGGGTTTATTTTACACTCCAAAGATTATAAATTGAGCGAACATACCATCGAAATTTCTAATACCATTAGCATGACTTCGACGGCGGATATTTTGTCGGACATTTCTATGGGGCGCGGGCCGCGGCAGATTTGTTTTGCCATTGGCTATGTCGGTTGGCAAGCCGGGCAATTGGAGCGCGAAATTGGCGAGAATAGCTGGCTGGTTATCGATAGCGATGATGACATTGTATTTAACCATGAGTTTGATCAAAAATACGAAAAAAGCATGCAATTGCTGGGCATCAAACCCGATAAATATTCATCGATATCCAACAATGTTGGCCATGCTTAGATTATACAAAGTTAGCTGATAGGAAATTTAGTGATTCTTTAGCTGACATAGGTTCGCCAAAGCGATAGCCCTGCACCCATTCACAACCCAAATCGATCAGCTCATGCGCTTGCTCGTCTTTTTCGACGCCTTCGGCAACCACTTTTAGCCCCAAATCACGCGCTAGATTGATAATGGCTTTTAGAATGATGGGGCGTGTTTTGCCAAAATTTTCGCCGTGAATGAAAGATTGGTCAATTTTAATCACATCAAATGGGAATTGGTGCAGATAGGATAAGGACGAATAGCCAGTGCCGAAATCATCAATTGCCAAGCCAGCGCCAATGTCTTTAAGACGGGTGAGGATTTTGCCGGCAAGTTCGGGGTTTTGCATCACCAATGACTCGGTAATCTCTAGCTTTAATGTCTTGTTGATCACATTAAAGCGGGTCAGCACATCTTGCACCTGCTCGACTAGTTGTGGTTGGAACAATTGCAAGCTCGACATGTTGACCGATACAAATAGCGGCTCGCTATGGCTAAAGGTGCGCTGCCAAATGTTAAGCTGTTTGGCCGCCTCGACCAAGGCAAATTGCCCCAATGCATGTATATGACCAGTCTCTTCGGCCAAGCGGATAAAGTCGCTAGGCAGGATATTGCCCTCGGTGGGGTGATGCCAGCGGATTAGAGCTTCAAAGCCAACCGGACGCATGGTTTCGAGCGAGATGATCGGTTGATATAACATCTCAAATTCGTTACGGGCGATGGCTTGGCGCAAATCATTCTCGCGGGTGAAACGGTCGCCAACACTGCCGGCCAATTCATCTGAATAGACCACAATGGCGTCTTTATCCATTTGTTTGGCGCTGCCCAAAGCCAGTTCGGCTTGGTGTAAAAACTCATCGGAATTTTCGCTGCCTTTGGTTGCCAAAACAATGCCAACGCTTGAATTTAATACAATTTCGCGGTCATCAATGCTGATTGGTTCGGAAATGATTTTGCGCATTTTTTCGCCAAAATTAATCACAAAATTAACGTCATTATATTCGGTTAGGATGACGGCAAATTGGTCGGCCGACATGCGCGCCACTGTATTGGGCGAGGTAACGAATTTCTCTAACCGTCTGGCAATCATCATCAAAACGCTATCGCCAGTGGCGATGCCAACATTGTCATTTAGGGCTTTAAAGCGGTCAATATCAATCAACAATAAAGCCGGCATAACGCCGTTCTGACCTTCGCTGCGCAAGATGGCTTGGTCGAGCCGATCGATGAATAATGAGCGATTGGGCAGGCCAGTTAAGCTATCATGCACCGCATCTTGCAGCAATCTATCCTCGGAATTTTTGCGCAAAGTGACTTCGTTAAGCGTGCCTACAAAGCTGATTAAATAGCCTTCATCATCGGTCAGTGCGACGGCGCGCAATTCGAACCATAAAAACTCACCTGTGGCGCTGCGCAACCGGATGTCTTGATCAATGCGTGAATTGCCTTCTTCTAGAATCACCGCGAGGACATTTTCGAATTTGGGCATATCGCGCTGATGTAAATAGGAGATCCATTGGCTGACAACTGAGCTCATTGTGCCGGTTGGGTAGCGTAACAATTCATCCAATTCAGCGCCGCACTTAATCACCCCTTCAAGCAAATCCCACTCCCACAAAACCTGACCACTACCGGCAATGGCGATATTGGGTATGTTGTGGGCGGCGGTTGCGGCAATATCGGCGCTTGGAATTGGTTGGGCATCGGTGCTTGGTGCCATTGTGGTTTGCGGCAGGTTGGTTATATAGCCGTCAGTATGTTTTGTGGTGAAATCTTGCAACAATGCGATGAAACACATGAGCAAAAATAGCAAATATATCGCGCCAACCAGTAAGTTTAAATAAAGCGTATCAGGGCTGATGGCGACATAGATTTGGGCAATTGCCCAGATGGAAAAGATGAACCAGATTGGCAGCAGGGTTTGTGCGGTGCTGAATTTATCGGTTGGCCAATGGCGGATGATAAGCCAGAACCCAAAAGCCACGACCAATAGAGCATTCAACCTAGCAATGCCAGCGGCCATGGAGGGCGACATGAATGCCAAAGCAAGGCCGATAAGGGCGACGACAAGTGGCAACAATATCAGCAGTTGCGCGCGGCCTAAGCGTTGGTTTTTGTTGAAGAATAAATATATCAACAATAATGGCAGGCCGGACATGGCCAGCTCGGCAAGCGAGCGCACCAAAGCCAGAATATATGAATTATCGGGTAAGATAACGGTTATGAAGCCAAATTCTTGCAAGCTATATGCCAAAGATGCCCAACAAATAAGCCCCGCGACAATGAATAAAACATCGCGTTTGACTATGAATAAGCTGGAAATAAAGATGGCCAAAAGACCCAGAATTCCGATGATGATGCCTTGGTAAAATGGCAAATAATTTTGGTGGTTTTCGTAAGCGTCCACATCCCAAAGGCTGAGGCGTGTTGGCAGGTTTTCGGCAACGCGTGCGACATAGGTGATGGTTTTTTCGGCCGGCAGATTGATTAAAAATACATCATTGCCATTGAGATTTTGCAAGCTAGGTTTAAGACCCGAAGAGGAATATAATTGGCTGATGCGTGTGCCGCTGAGGACCGGCATCAGCAAGCCATCATTGCCGCCGCCAGAATGCGGGGCGATGAGCAAGCGTTGAATTGGTTTTTTGCTCGGGTTGGTCAGTGCAAAACTCAGCCATTGGGGGCTGGTATCATCGCCACTGAGCACGTTGATAAATTGCTTTTCGCCTTGTGCGGGGCGGATGACCTTGACATTGACACTGGGCGCAGCCTCATGAAAAGTTAGATTTTCGGAAACGCTTATATGCCGTGCATCTGGGTAAACAATGATGTTTTCGGCGGCAAAAGCCGGCGAATATAGGCAGAATAAAAGTGTGCTAAAGGTCGCAAATAAGCCCAAAACTGCCTTGGTGATCTTAGTTGAATATTTTGCCAGATATTCTAAATTCATTAAATTTCCTAGTGAGCATTGTTAAAGTTAATCTTTAAAATGCTTCCGCCTTTATTCACACCATCAAAACATTATGAGAACTGCCTATACCCATAAGATTCTTACCATTCGCCTATTGCTAAATCTTTCTAACAATTGAAAATATTCAAAGCAATGTTTTTATGAAATTAACTGATTAACTGTGGCTAAATATAGCTTATTGTAAGATTATGGTGCAATCTTGGCAAATAATACATGATCTTGCCATTTTCCATTAATTTTTAAATAACGCCGTGCTTCGCCTTCGCGCTCGAATCCGTTTTTTTCTAGCACCCGTATCGAGGCATGGTTATCAACCAAAGTGGCGGCTTGAACGCGGTTGAATTTCCATTTTCCAAATGAGTGGGCGGTGATGATGGCGACCGCTTCGCTCATATAACCGCGGCTATTGTCTGCTTTTGTCAACCAATAACCCAGCGCGCAGCATTGGAAAACCCCACGTTGCACATTGTTCATATTAATGCCGCCAATGAGGCTGTCATCGGATTTTTTAAAAATGAAAAATGCATATTTGGCATCCATGCTGGCATCATGCTTATCATTGCGCACCCGGGCGTAGAATTGTGATTTGGTCAACGCGTTTTTGCCCCATACCGGCTCAAAAGGTTGCAGAAAATTATAATTGGAATTCCGCACCTCTTGCCAAGCCGCAAAATCGGATTTTTTGGCCATGCGCAAATAGATATGCTCACCAGACATTTCTTGCTGTGCCAAGCCGAGGGATTTATTTTCAAAAAACATGCTCTAGCCGCCCACTTGCACGGTGATATGGGGTTTTAAATCGCTAAGTTGCAGCGCGTCATTCGACAATTTTTGAGCCGGCGCGTGCAAGAATAAATCTTTGGCAACTCGTTTTAAATCAGCCAAGGTCACCGCTTCCAAACGGTTTATAATGTCGTCAATTTTAATCAGGTTCTTGTAGAAAATGCTCTGTCTGGCGATCTGCTCACTGCGCGACACTGGGCTTTCTAAACTCATCATTTGTCCGGCCTTAATTTGGTTGCAGGCGCGTTGTAATTCGGCGGGTGATATATCAGCCAATAGGTCAATTAATTCTTTATAAATCAAATCTTTAACAATCGGGATGTTGTCAGCATTGGTGGCAGCATAGATGAAGATTAAGCCGGTATCATCAAAGCCCCAGCTGCCCGAATATATGCTATAACATAGGCCTTTTTGCTCACGAATATTTTGGAACAAACGCGATGACATGCCGCCGCCAAATAATTGTGACAATATTTGCTGGGCGAAGAAATCTGGGTGGTTAAAATGAAATGACTCAAAGCCCAAAACCAGATAATTTTGCTCTAGTGATTTTTCAATCATCACATTGTCTGCAGTGAATTTTGCGGCCGGTAAGGTTGCTGGTTTTTGCGCCGGCATGGTGCCGAAATATTTTTTAACCAACTCTAAAACTTGGCCATGGCTGGCGCCACCGGCCATGGCGATGATCATATTTTCGGGCACATAATGTTTGGCCAAAAAGCCTGACAATTGGTCTTTGGTGAGTGCCATCACTGAATCTGGTGTGCCCAAAATAGAGCGGCCAATGGCTTGCTCGGCATAGGCATTTTCTATCAATTTGTCATAAAGCACATCATCTGCATCATCGTCTGTGGCGGCAATTTCTTGCAGAATGACTTGCTTTTCTTTGTCCATTTCTTCGGTTTCGAATAAAGGATTGAGCAATATATCGGCTAAAATTTCTAGCCCCAAAGCCAGATCATCTTTGAGCAACCTAAAATAATAGCTGGTCACTTCAATGCCGGTTGCGGCGTTCATATCGCCACCGACATTTTCAATCTGTTCGACAATTTGTTTGGCGGTGCGGTTTTTGGTACCTTTAAATGCCATATGTTCTAAAAAATGCGCCACGCCATGTTCGGCCAAATCCTCATTGCGCGAACCGGCTTTTATCCACGCGCCGACGGCAATTGATTGCAACGGCATTTGATGGGTGACAATGGTTAAGCCATTGTCTAAACGGGTCGAATGAACACCTGGTTCAATTTCTATGGTTTGGCTAGCATCATTCAAATTAATTTACCACGCGGCTATGGGTTTTGATATATTGCATAATTTCATCGGCATCATCATTCAGGATATCATATTTTTCGGCGCGCTCAAACAGATCTGATAAATGCGCTGGCAATGGCGGGTGAATGTCAGTAGCGGCTTTGACGGCATCGGGGAATTTCGCCGGATGGGCGGTTGAAAGAATGACCATTGGATTATCGCCCAAATGTTGTTGTGCCACGCTCAACGCCACAGCGGTGTGCGGGTCAATTAACTTGCCACTGTCACTCAATGCGCTTTTCATAATGGCAGAAACCGCATTTTCATCTGCACGGCCAGCGGCGAAGCTTTGGTTGATAGTGGCCAGAGTTTTGGCCGGAATTTCGAACTGTTCCGATTGTTTTAGGCTGCCCATCATGTGATTGATTTGGTCACTGTCACGGCCTGATGTTTCAAATAGTAAGCGTTCGAAATTGGAAGAGATTTGAATGTCCATACTCGGGCTGGTGGTGGCGATGACTTTGTGCATGTCGTAATTGCCGGTTTCTAATGCCCGTTGCAAAATGTCATTCTCATTGGTGGCAACGATTAATTTGCCCATCGGCAGGCCCATTTTTTTAGCCACATAGGCGGCGAAGATATCGCCAAAATTGCCGGTTGGTACGGTAAAATCGCACACTCTGTCTGGCCCACCGAGTGCGAGGCTTGAGGTGACGTAATAAACCACTTGTGCCATGATGCGCGCCCAGTTGATGCTGTTGACGCCGGAA
>NVUS02000295.1 GCA_002402005.2 OCS116 cluster bacterium
CTGGCCTAGATAGTGGAGGTGGTAAATAATTTAAAATAGTGCTTGATCTGGAGTATACTCCAGCAACTATGTTGCTTTCATAGTGATTTAAAAATCTAACAATTTGTGAGCAATCCTATGAAAATTGGCGCTTTTGCCCAACATTCCGGCCTGTCGGTCGATACCATACGTTATTACGAAAAGGTCGGCCTGTTAAAGCCACCTTATCGTGATGATGGTGGCCGGCGGGTGTTTGATGATGCGGAACTGAACTGGCTTAAATTTCTGGTTCAGCTAAAAGCCACCGGCATGAGCATTGCCGAAATGGTTGCCTATTCCAACCTGCGCAATCAAGGCGCGGTTAGCTACGAGGCGCGGCAAAAAATGCTGATTGAGCAACGTAAAAAAGTTGCCATTCAGCAAGCCATACTCAATGAATGCGCGCTGTTGTTAGATGATAAAGTCACTCTTTATGATAACTTAATTGTTGAAAGAGATGATGATGAACAGAAAACAAAAAGCCCAAAAGATACTCGATGTTATCAACCCTAACCTTGTTGCATTTTTGCAAGAAGATTGGGATGAGCTAGTCCCCGACTTTACCGAAAACCTGATCAACACTGCATATGGCGATATTTATAGCCGTGAAGGGGTGGATTTGAAAACCCGTCAATTGGCGACTTTGGCGGCCTTAACCGCTATGGGCGGGCAGACTGCGCCGCAATTGAAAGTCAATATAAAACACGCGCTGAAAGCTGGAGCTAACCGTAAAGAGGTGACTGAGGTTATTTATCAGATGTCATTATATGGAGGGATGCCGGCAGCCATAAATGGGTTGAGAGCGGCTAAAGAAGTTTTTGCTGAGTTGGATGGGGTGTAGGTGTAGGGTTTGTTTCGCTCGCGGCTATTTCTCACTGCGTTCGAGCCTCTACGGGGGCGCCACATAAGTGGCGGGCAGTCGCCAGTTCGCCAATAAATTGGCTCAGGCCTTTTCCCTTGTTAATTTTAAAAATGGTTTAGGCGAGGCGGGGGTGTGTTGTTGCGGAGCTGTTTTGGCGGCAGAGCTATTGCTCTGCCGCCATTTTCTTCATTGCGTCTTGCACTTTTTCAAATGCCCGCACTTCAATTTGGCGGATGCGCTCGCGGCTAACGTCATATTTTTGGCTCAACTCTTCAAGCGTAATGGCTTTGTCGGTCAAACGTCTGGCTTTAAAGATAGCCTCTTCGCGTTCGTTCAAATTTTCCATCGCCACCAAAAGCATATTGTGGCGCACGTCCATTTCTTGCTTTTCGGCCAATGCGGTTTCTTGGTCTATGGCCTCTTCGTCAGTCAACCAATCTTGCCATTCACCACCACCATTTTCGGCAGATATTGGTACGTTAAGCGATGCATCACCAGATAGGCGGCGGTTCATCGAAATGACGTCTTTTTCAGGCACATTAAGCTTTTCGGCAATCAGTTTCACTTGGTCAGGGCGCATGTCGCCATCTTCCAAAGCTTTGATCTGGCCTTTGATACGGCGTAAATTAAAGAATAATTTCTTTTGGCTAGAAGTTGTGCCCATTTTCACCAAAGACCATGTGCGCAATACATATTCTTGGATCGAGGCTTTGATCCACCACATGGCATAAGTTGCAAGGCGGAAACCTTTGTCGGGTTCGAATTTTTTAACCGCTTGCATCAGGCCAACATTGCCTTCAGATATCACTTCGGAGATTGGTAAACCATAACCTCTATAGCCCATGGCGATTTTGGCCACCAAGCGCAAATGGCTGGTCACTAGCTTTTTGGCAGCTTGTGGATCTTGATGTTCTTTGAAACGTTTACCCAACATATATTCTTCTTCGGGCTTTAATAACGGAAATTTGCGAATCTCACTTAGATACCGTGATAGACCCGCTTCGCTCGAAATAATTGGTAGATTGCCATTTGCCATAATTACTGTGTCACCCTTGTTGCCGCTGACCTTAAAAGCATCAGCTCATCATATATAGAAGCTATGAATATGGTTTTAAAGGGGCAGGGGGTATTTTTTTTATATTCTAGCCTGTTCGCTCATTAAATGGTATAGGGTCTTGCAATATATATGACAGATTTGTGACAGTATCGCCAGTGTTTATGGCGGCCACAATTTATTTGGAGTGAGATGGCGATGGAAAATGTAATGGCCAATAAAGGTGACATGAAATTAAGCTTAATGTTTGCGGTTGGTTTGGCCGCAATGGTTGGCTATTTTATGTATTGGGGTTTGGATTATACCAATTATAACCATGTCGGCTTGTTTGTTTTGGCTACATTTTTTGGCGTATTCATGGCGTTTAACATTGGTGGTAACGATGTCGCCAATTCGTTCGGTACCAGCGTCGGCGCCGGCACCCTAACCATAAAACAAGCTTTATTGGTCGCGGCTATATTCGAGGTTAGCGGCGCGGTCATTGCCGGTGGCGAGGTGACTAAAACCATCCGCAAGGGCATTGTCGATCTATCAGTGATTGATGTCGACCCGATGCAATTTGTCTACATCATGATGGCGGCTTTGTTTTCGGCAGCCATTTGGTTGCTAATTGCTACCAAACGTGGCTTGCCGGTCTCAACCACCCATTCCATCATTGGCGGTATTGTGGGTAGTTCATTGGCTATGGGCTTTGTTTTGGGCGGTGCAGATACCAGCCTGAGTTTGGTCAAATGGGATAAGATTGGTACGATTGCTTTTTCTTGGATATTGTCACCGGTATTGGGCGGCGCAGTTGCTTACCTAATTTTCTCGCAAATCAAACGGCTTATTCTAAATTATAACGAAGTGGCGGCCGCCAAATTGGCCGAAATTAAAGCCGAAAAATTTACTCATAAAATTGAACATAGAACCACTTTTGACCTGATGGAATATGATGAAAAAGTAACCTATGCAGGCGCGATGGCGCGTGATGCCCACACCGCACAAGAGGCAGATTTTGTGCCTGAAGATTTAGAAACAGACTATTACAAAGAGCGTTATGACTTTAAACAAAAAAAATGGTCAGTCAACGCCACCCAAGCGCTGGAAAAATATGCGCCTTTCTTTGCGTCTTTGGGCAGTATGCTGATCACCGGCATGTTGTTGGTCAAAGGCCTTAAGAATATGAAGCTAGAAATCACCATGGTTTCAAGCCTATTGATTGTCGGCATGATTGGCGCGGCGTTCTGGCTAGCGACCGCGATTTTTGCCAAAACATTGCAAGGCAAAGATTTAGAGAAATCAACCTTCCGTATGTTTGCATGGTTGCAAGTGCTAACCGCTGCCGGCTTTGCGTTTAGCCATGGCTCTAACGACATTGCCAATGCCATTGGTCCATTTGCGGCGATCTTGGATATTTTGCGCACTGGCGAAATTGGCTCGAAAGCTGCTGTGCCACCGATCGCGATGATTACATTTGGTGTGGCGCTGATTGTCGGTCTGTGGTTCATCGGCCGTGAGGTTATCTTAACCGTTGGTCATAATCTGACCAAGATGCATCCCGCCTCGGGCTTTGCCGCCGAATTGGCCGCTGCCACCGTGGTGATGGCCGCCTCGGTGCTTGGTTTGCCAGTCTCTAGCACGCACATTCTCATCGGCTCAGTATTGGGTGTCGGCATGGTCAATATGGATGCCAACTGGAAGCTGATGAAACCAATCGGTTTGGCATGGGTTATCACCCTACCGGCCGCGGCTGGTATGTCGGCAGTGTTTTTCTTGATATTGCGCTCTATATTCTAGAGATTATTTGCCAATTACAAAACGGCCAACTTCGTTGCCATTGGTAGCGCTGAGTATGATGATTAGGTTTTCCTGATTGCTGTCATCACGTATAAATACGATGATGCGGAAAGCTTCATATTCAACTTGTTCGATTTTTTGACCATCACTGAGCTTAATATGGAAATCAGGGAATTTTTTGCCTTCCGGCACGGCCATCATGGTTGTGCCGGTGCTTGAACTTGCTGATGATTTCTTATCGCCAAAGCCAACGATGAGGCCATAACCAATGGCGATAATCATGCCAATAATGGCTGCGCCCATGCCCCAAATCAGTACATATAACCAAGTGGGTGGTTTTTTAACCGGTATAATTTGTTCATTTTCTTGCATTTAAACTTGCTCCAAACTCGTGCATGTGCAACATGGCGATATGGATGCACTTGTAACAGAAAAAAAACATGTTGGGAAACGCTTAGATGTGGTTTTGGCACAGGAATTTGATGCCTTAAGTCGCTCGCGCCTGAAAGACCTGATTAAAATCGGTCAGGTGAGCATTAACCACAAGCCAATCACCAAGCCCAATCACCGCATTGAGCTTGATGACGTGATTGCTATTGAAATACCCGATCTGGTCGACCCCGACCCAGAGGCCGAAGACATTCCGCTCGAAATTATCTTTGAAGATGATGATTTGATTGTGGTCAATAAATCAGCCGATATGGTGGTGCATCCTGCACCGGGCCATTGGTCGGGCACTTTGGTCAACGCTTTGTTGCACCATTGCGGCGATACATTGTCCGGCATTAATGGCGTCAAACGCCCCGGCATTGTGCATCGGTTGGATAAAGAAACCTCTGGCCTGATGGTGGTGGCAAAAAATGATGCCGCCCATAAAGGCCTTGCCAAACAATTTGCCGACCATGGCCGTACCAATAATTTAGAGCGTGCCTATCAAGCGGTCATTTGGAGCAACCCGCCCAAATCATCGTCAGTGGTCACCACCCGCATTGGCCGCTCGCCGAATAACCGCATTAAAATGAGTGTGCTTAAAAACCCGCAAGCCGGTCGCCACGCGGTTACCCATTACACCATTGTTAAAGAATTGGGCAAGCAAGATAAAAACGGCAGCCCGGTGGCGAGCCTTATCGAATGCCGTTTAGAGACGGGCCGCACCCATCAGATACGGGTGCATATGGCGCATATAGGTTGTCCCTTATTGGGTGATCCGCTATATGGCACAGCCTTTCAAACCCGCGCCAATAAATTATCAGAAGTGGCGCAACAGGCATTGATCAAGCTCGATCGCCAAGCTTTACATGCCAAAATGCTAGGTTTTGATCATCCAATCACCGGTGAACATATGAAATTTGAAAATGATTTGCCGCAAGATATGCAGCAGCTTATCGAAGCGATTCAAAAACCGACATCAGATTAAGGCTTGATCGTCGATGGCTTAGTCATCTGTGCCACTTATCATGCTGTTCATTCTACCACGTAAGCCAGTTGCGGCTTTGGGCTGTGTCTTGTCAGCATTATGCACCAATTTGGGTGATACAATATTATTGGTATTGATAGATGATAGTTTTGGTTCTGCCTTGGGTTTTTCAGTCTCAGCGCTGGCTTCTAAATCTAGATTTGCCGTGCCATCCAGCTTGCTCCTCACCGCGTATATGGCTTTGTCTTTCAGCGATGCGTCACGCATTTGTAATTTTTGGGTGAGCAATTTATTCTTATATCTATCAATCGATTTTTCAGATAGATCGAGGCTGATTTTTTTAGCAAATAACTCTTGGCTCAAAAATAACATTTGGGTCGATATTTCTGAGATTTTGGCTTCATAAATCAAGTTATTTTTCTGGGCTTCTTCCAGCTCAACGGCTTGTAAATTACGTTCTTTGGTCACTCTGCTTAATTGTGATGCGCTGGCTTCAAGCTCCCGATGTGCGGTTTCTTGGTCGTTTTTTAATTTCAGATATTTAGCGTCGGCAATTTGGTAATTTAATTTTGCGTCAGTGTATATTTTTTGCTCGGCCTCTAATTCAGCTTTTGCAGCGTGCGTTTCTTGGATTTTTTCGCCTTGCAACTTGAGCTTGTTTTTTAAAATACTCACAATGTTCTGTTCATTGTCATGGGCAGCTTCCCATCGGACAGATTTTTTAATGTAGGTGTTTAGGTTGTTTTGGATTTGTAATTTTTGTTCATCGGCTCGGGTGGCATCAACGCGGAATTTAAGTTCGCTTTGCTGCATGGCAGCCACTTTATATTCTAATTTGTTTAAATTCACCGCAAATTCGGCGCGCAAACGGTCGTGTTCGGCATTCACTTCATTTTGATTTAACGGAATTTGACCACGTAAATCCCGTGCGGCTTTTTTATAAGCGCGGCGGAATAAAAATTGGCTGAGTAGGATTGCCAACAGACTGGCTGCTGCAAACCCCAAACCTATATATATAAAAGCTTGGCTGGTCATTGTGGTTCCAAAGTATACGCTAAAACAAAATACAGCCTATATTTTACACAATTTCACCGTGAATCCAAACGAAAAAAATTAATTTTCGTTAACCTTTAAAACAGCTTTGTCTCGTAGGGGCAAGTTAGCGGCAGGTTTTGGAGTTTTGTAGGGTTTAGAAAGGATTCCAGTCAGGTTGAGCTGAATATTTTAGATAGCCAACATTGACACCCAATCTTGCGCCAACACCGGTGCGGATTACACCCAAACTAACGCTGCCATTTTGCTGATAACTTATGCCCAAACCACCAATCACATAGGCGCTGCCATCAACACCGGGAAAGCGGTTAATCAGTTGGTTAGGGTCGTTAACACCATAGACCAATACCATGGTTTTGGAGGCATCGGCGCCAAAATCAAAGCCAACGGAGGGGCCTTGCCAGAATATCTTATAGCGTGTGCCATCCTTAAAATAAATATAACCTTCGCCATATCTGACGCCAATAATCAACGAGCCAGAGCCCTCTTCGCCAATGATATAAGCGGTCGGTTTGCCCGATTGGGAGAACATGCTTTCAATAACTGAGGCAATGTTGGCACTTGCTCCGCCAAAGAAAACATGGCCAGCTTCGATTAGCTCGTTGGCTTGGAATTTATTGTCTTCGGTGATGCGGCTGGTTTGGTTGTTGCTAAATTCTGCCGCTGAGGCATTGATGGTGGCCAAGCAAAGGCTGGCGCAGACGATCAGAGTTTTGAGCGGCGAAAAGATAGAGTTTTTTGTGATATTTTGCATACAGACCTCGGACATTCACTTAAATTGTAGGTTATTTTAGGGTATTTATGGTTGAGAATTGGTAAAGATTAACCTTTTTTATAAGTTTGCAATCTAAGCTTAGGATGCGGGATGAATTGAGCAGAAATAAGGCAA
>NVUS02000296.1 GCA_002402005.2 OCS116 cluster bacterium
TATCGGCAAAACCACCACCGGTTACATTCTCAACATTGCGAATGTCATCACCCGCCGCATCGCCAGATACAGTCGCACTGGTCGCACCGTCCAAAGCCACATTCACTGCGCCAGTGGCAGCGCTATAATCAACCGTATCAACACCATCGCCGCCGTTCAAACCATCAGCGCCAGCACCACCGATCAACGTATCATTGCCCGCACCGCCGTTAAGAATATCATCTCCAACACCACCAGTTAATGTATCATCACCCGCCCCGCCAGATAAGTTATCAGCACCAGCACCGCCGGTTATATTGTCATTACCACCATTGCCGACAAGCGCATTGTCAGCCGCATCGCCGGTTAATGTATCGGCAAATCCACCGCCGGTTACATTCTCAACATTGCGAATGTCATCACCCGCCGCGTCGCCAGATACCGTGGCGCTGGTTGCACCGTTCAAGGCCACATTCACTCCACCGCTGGCAGCACTATAATCAACAGTGTCAACCCCGTCGCCACCGTCAGAATAATCATTACCCGCGCTTTGCACCAATATATCATCACCCAAACCACCAATCAGCTGGTCATCGCCCGCGCCACCAAATAATGTATCATTACCATCACCACCAATAATGGTATTAACACCGGCCGAACCAGTTAAATTGTCAGCACCGTCACCACCAGTTAAATTTTCAAACTCGGCAATATTATCACCCGCTGCATCACCGCCAGAGGCATTATTACTGCCAATATTCACATTCACCGCCGCAGTCGAATTTTCATAGCTAAGCGTATCAACATCCGCACCACCACGCAGATAATCAGCACCAGCGCCGCCCTCAATCATATCATCGCCAGCCCCACCATATAGATTATTGGCACTGGCATCACCAACCAAGCTGTCATTCTCGGCACTGCCGACAATAACCTCAAAACCGCTCACCACATCGCCCGCAGCATCGCCACCAGTGTAGCTATTGGTCGCCAAATTCACATTCACCCCAGCGGATGAACCAGAATAACTCAATGTATCCGTGCCCGCACCACCAGATAAGTTATCAGCCCCCGCGCCACCAATAATCACATCATTGCCGCCATTGCCAGCAATCGTATTGTTTGCGCCATCACCAGTTAAATTGTCAGCATTCGAACCACCATAAAGCCATTCAATACCGGTAATATTGGCATCATTTAAATCAACATTCAAAGCTGATGCAAAACCACTAAAATCATAAAGATCTTGATCGCCACCACCACCATCAATCACGGCCGCATCCAACTGGCCGATAATTTTATCATTTCCTATACCACCATATAATTTGTCCGCGCCGCCGCCGCCAGAGATTGTATCGTTACCATCACCACCAATAATCGTGTTCACACTGGCTGAGCCAGTTAAATTATCAGCACCGTCACCGCCAGTTAAATTTTCAAACTCGGCAATATTATCACCCGCTGCATCACCGCCAAATGCACTATTGCTGCCAATATTCACATTCACCGCCACAGTGGAGTTTTCGTAGCTAAGCGTATCAACACCCGCACCACCACGCAGATAATCCGCACCAGCACCGCCTTCAATAATGTCATCGCCAGCACCACCGTTCAAATTATTCGCACCACCATCACCCGTAAGGTTGTCATTTTCAGCACTACCAACAATAATCTCAAAGCCACTCACCACGTCTCCAGCAGCATCACCACCACCGTAACTATTTGTGCCTAAATTCACATTCACCCCAGCAGATGAACCGAAATAACTCAATGTATCCGTGCCCGCGCCGCCCGACAATTGGTCAGCTCCTGCACCGCCAATAATCACATCATTGCCACCATTGCCAGCAATCGTATTGTTCGCGCCATCACCGGTTAAATTATCAGCATTCAAACCACCATAAAGCCATTCAATGCCCGTAATGTTGGCACTGCTTAAGTCAACATTCAAAGCCGAAGTGAAATCACTAAAATCATATAAATCTTGGCTGCCACTGCCACCGTCAATCACTACCGCATCCAGCTGACCGATAATTCTATCATCGCCCGCACCGCCATATAATTTATCAGCACCGCCACCGCCAGCAATCACATCATTGCCACCGCCACCAGAAATTACATTGGCAGCCGCATCACCGGTTAAATTGTCAGCATTGCCACCACCCGTCACATTCTCAATCGAGTTGAATATATCATCGGCGGCCGAGCCAGTATTGTTACCACTATTGCCCAAATCAACCGTCACACTGGCTGCACCACTATAATCAGCGGTATCCGACCCATCACCACCATTCAACGTATCAGCACCCCCGCCGCCACGCAAAATATCATCACCATCATTGCCGTTCAGCACATTCGCAGCGCCATCGCCAACCAAAATATCGTCGCCATAGCCAGAATCAATATTTTCAATGCCCGATAATATGTCACCCGCCGCGCTATTGCCAATACCCGCAGTGCCATCCAAATAAACCGTTATGCCCGAATTCTCATCAACATATGATGCCGTATCCGTACCACCAGCACCATTCATAGTGTCAGCGCCGTCACCGCCTGTCATCACGTTATTACCGCCACTACCGGTTAGATTGTCATCACCACTACCGCCAATTAAATTCTCAAACCCACTAATCACATCACCTGCCGCATCACCGCCAGAGGCCGCATTGCCACCAATGTCAACCGAAACACCGGCTGTGTCAGAAGCATAGCTCAATGTATCAATACCCGTGCCGCCCGATAGATTATCAGCCCCCACACCGCCGGCAATAAAATCATCACCAGTATTGCCAACAAGCTCATTATCTTCTGCATCACCAATCAGTCGGTCATCGCCACTACCGCCAATGACATTCTCAACATTGGTCACAATATCACCAGCCGCATCGCCGCCTGAAATGGTCGCCGCACCCGCACCATGCAAAGTCACATCAATCGCGGTTGAGCCGGCATAATCAGCCGTATCACTACCCGCGCCGCCATTAATGGTGTCAGCACCACCACCGCCGGTAATAAAATCATCGCCAGCACCAGCAATCAACACATTGGCAACACCATTACCAATCAGTACATCCGCACCACTGCCCGAGGTTACATTCTCGATCGACGACAAAGTATCACCATTGGCTTCGCTGATACCACCAACATTATCGGCCGCAGTCTGCGCCGCTAAATTCACTTTCACCCCGACAGTATCGGCACTATACACCACTGTATCATTACCGCCATTGCCAGCTAAGCTATCTGCACCTAACCCACCTTGCAGCATATCATCACCACCACCACCAAGTAGCGAGTCATCACCCGCACCGGCACTAATCGTATCATCACCGCTACCCGCATTCAGGTAATCAGCACCCGCACCACCAATAATATTGTCAGCACCATCATAGCCATAAATGCGAGTGCCCGTGTCGACACCGGTTAAATCGTCATCATGGTCAGAGCCATAAATATTCTCAAAATTAGCCAGGCTGTCACCATCAGCGCTGCCGCCCGATGCAGTCTGTATTGCTGTTTCCAAATGCACCGTCACACCACTGGCCGAATAGCGATAATCAACATAGTCATTGCCAGCGCCACCATCGAGTGTATCCGCACCATTATAACCTCGAATTCGGTCATTCCCCGCACCACCATCAATCACATTGACAGCATTGTCACCCAATAATGTATCGTTAAAACCAGAGCCGGTTAAATTCTCAAAATTACTAAATATATCACCCGCCGCATCGCCACCAAACGCATTGCCATTGATCAAATAAGCCCCGACGCCGCTTAGCGAGGTTGAATAACTTAGCGTATCAACACCCGCGCCGCCATTCAGCGTATCACCGCCCGCACCGCCTTCAACAATGTCATCGCCAATGCCGGCATTGATATTGTTGGCCAATGCATTGCCCAAAATATCATCATCAAAATCCGAGCCGATTAAATTTTCAATATTGTTAATCACATCGCCTTGCGCATGGCCGCCAATACCTACAGATGCATTCACCAAAGACAAAGTAATGCCAGCATCAGACCCGCTATAATCAAGCGTATCTACTTCACTGCCGCCATCCAGATTGTCCGCACCAACCCCGCCAATCAGTATATCCGCACCCGAGCCGCCAGCTAAGGTGTCGTCACCAATGCCACCGTCCAAATTATCTGCACCATTATTACCCGCCAAATTATCATTACCTTCATTGCCAACAAGCGTATCATCACCATCACCACCCGCCAAAATATCAATAGATGAACCACCATTAAGTATGTCATGACCATCTTTGCCGCGTAGGGTCGAACCGGTATTACTAGCGGTTAAAATATCATCATATTTAGAGCCCTGTATTTCTTCAATATTAGTTAAAACATCACCTGCAGCATCACCACCTGTATTCACTCCAGTTTGCATATTAACCGTCACTCCAACTCCCGAGCGCCAGTATTGTACAATGTCATAACCATCGCCACCATCGACAGTGTCAGCCCCCAAACCAGTGCGGATATAATCATTACCCAAACCACCAGTGATGACATTCACTCCCGCATCACCATAAAGATAATCGTTAAAGTTCGAGCCAGTCACATTTTCAATGTCATATAATAAATCACCACTGGCATGACCGCCAGATTGTAGATTGTTCAACAAATCCACAGTCACTGCGGCGTTGGACGCACTATAATCCACAGTGTCAATGCCACCATCACCATAAAGCCTGTCAGAACTACCAAGCCCACCAACCAGCACATCATTGCCCAAGCCGCCATATAATGTATTGCTACCGGTCGTACCGGTAATCACATCATCATGGTCAGAGCCAATCACCACTTCAAAACCTGACAATACATCACCTTGCGCATGGCCGCCTAGGCCTGTACCGGCCAATAAATCAACCGTCACACCGGCATCAGAACCGGTATAACTCACCGTGTCCCAGCCGCTATCACCGCTCAGCACATCTGCCCCCGCACCGCCCCAAAGCACATCGCCATTGGCACCACCAATCAGCGTATCATCTCCAACATTACCAAACAATTGGTCAGTGCCTTGCCCACCATCAATATAGGTAGCGCTCACACCAGCACGGATAATGTCTCCGCTGCCTAAATCACTACCAATAATTCTTTCAATATTCAGTAAGCTATCACCTTCAGCAGAACCGCCACTATGTGTATTGGTTGCCAAATTTACATTTATCACTGCTGATGAATTGGCATAACTCACCGTGTCAACACCATCACCACCGTCAATAACATTGGCCTCGATGCTGGCTTTAATGGTGTCGTCAAAATCACTACCAATCAGGTTTTCAATGTCAATCAAAACATCACCTTCAGCATCACCACCAGTGGCAACTGCGCTAGAATTGCCTAAATCCACCTGCACCGCCGCGGCCGATGCACTATAATCCACTTGGTCAATGCCAGCACCGCCATTATTCTGATCAGCACCTGCGCCGCCGACCAAATTGTCATTGTCATCACCACCATACAGAATATCATCACCTGCACCGCCGTCCAGCAAGTCATCACCGCCAGCACCCGACACTTTATCATTGCCAGCCATACCGTTAATTGTATCATTACCGCCACCGCCGAAAAGTTCATTATTCCCGGCATTACCTGTCAATATGTCGGCATAATTTGAACCCTCTATATGTTCAATATTGTCTAAATCATCACCCTCAGCATATCCGCCACTATAGGTATCTGTGTTAAGGTTGATATTCACCGCCGCGTTCGAGTCAGAATAGATCGCCGTATCAGATCCGCTACCGCCATCTATCATGTCGCCGCCTGCACCGCCTTGCAAAATATCAGTGCCCGAGCCACCCTCAAGCACATCATCACCGGCTTGGCCGTAAAGTTTATCTCGGCCTGCCCCGCCAATTAATATATTGTCACTTCCACTGCCCTTAATGGTATCGTTGTTGGAGCTACCGGTTATATTTTCAATGCTGTTATATCTGTCGCCAGCGGCATGACCAAAAACCCCCTTATTGGTGGATAAATTCACGTTCACCGCACTCGAACTTGAATAATCAACTGTATCATTGCCCAGACCACCGATATATCTATCAGCGCCTCCATCGCTATGAAAAACATCATCACCATTTAAACCAGAGAGTATATTGCCACTTCCATTGCCAAATATCTCATCGTCA
>NVUS02000297.1 GCA_002402005.2 OCS116 cluster bacterium
TCAATGAGCTAACATAAAAAAGACCACAGAAAACCATTCTGTGGTCGATATCGTATAATTATGGTGGTTTTTAGGCGTTATTTACACACCATCAAACAAGGCTGTGGTTAAATAGCGCTCGGCAGTTGAGGGAATGATGACGACAATTTTTTTGCCTTTCATTTCTGGGCGTTTGCCGACCTCGATGGCGGCGGCAATGGCTGCGCCTGATGAAATGCCAACTGGGATGCCATCATTTTTAGCGGTCAGGCGGGCGGTTTCGAACGCGGTTTCATTGCCGATGGTGATGACCTCATCAATGAGATCGCGATCTAGATTGTCGGGCACAAAACCTGCGCCGATGCCTTGGATTTTATGGGGACCGGGAGGGTTGCCGGATAGGATGGCGCTGTCTTCTGGCTCAATCGCTATCATTTTCACCGATGGTTTTTTTTCTTTTAACACGCTGCCCACGCCGGTGATTGTGCCGCCAGTGCCGACACCGGAAATGACCACATCAACTTCGCCATTTGTATCATTCCAGATTTCTAGGGCGGTTGTGCGCTTGTGGACTTCGGGGTTTGACGGGTTGGAAAATTGTTGCGGTACGATTGCGCCTTCAATTTCTGAAGCCAATTGATTGGCTTTAGCGATGGCGCCTTTCATGCCTTCGGCGGCGGGTGTGAGTTCTAATTTTGCGCCGAGGAATGCCAGCATTTTGCGGCGTTCGATTGACATGCTTTCGGGCATGCAAAGGATAAGCTTGATGCCTTTGGCGGCGGCGGTGAAGGCCAGTGCGATGCCGGTATTGCCGGATGTTGGCTCGATGAGCACGGTGTCCGGTTTGATTTTACCAGCGGCTTCTAGGTCTTCAATCATCGCCACACCGATGCGGTCTTTGACTGATGAAAGTGGGTTGAAAAATTCTAGCTTTAGTAGGATTTCAGCGCCGACATTTTCGGCTTTTGCCAAATTATTTAAACGCACAAGCGGCGTATTGCCGAATGTTTCGGTGATTGAATTGTAAATTTTGCCATGGCCGATTGTATCACTCATTATATTTTCCTTGGTTTAAATTATGTGGGGTTAAATTGTAAAATCACTATTCACTTTGTCACTGGTCATCACATTATTGCTGATGGCCTTTTGGTATAATTGCTCGATGCTGATGCCATCAAATTGATCGAGCAATTGGGCTTGAATGTCGTTCCATAACGGTTCGACCACCAAAGTTGCGAGGTCGGACTGGACGGTAATCTCGAGCTCTTCTTGGCGCTCTAGCTCATCGACCACCCGCACAATGTCTCCGACACTGATGCGCCGTCTCTCTTTGGCCAAACGATAACCGCCTTTTGGGCCACGCACGCCTTTTAAAATGCCTTCACGCACCAATTGTTGCATGACCTGTTCTAGATAACGCTGCGGGATGCCTTGGCGTTTGGTGATGTCTTTTGACTGGACGGGATTGGGGCGGGCGTTGTATGCCACATCCAAAACGGCCTCAATGGCCAATAGAGTTTTGCGGGTTAATCGTAACATTTATATCTCCCTCTATTTCTTACCGGTTGAGCCATAGCCACCAGCGCCGCGCACTGTATCGCTAAGTGCATCGACCAAGGTGAAGCTGGTTTGCACCACTGGGGCGACGACCCATTGCGCCACGCGCTCGCCGCGGGTGATGATGAAATCTTGTTGCCCTAGATTGATCATCAGCGTGCTGACCTCGCCGCGATAATCGCTGTCTATGGTGCCCGGTGTATTGACCAAGCTGACGCCATGTTTGAACGCCAAGCCTGAACGGGGGCGCACTTGCACCTCATAGCCCAAAGGGATTTCTATTTTTAGGCCAGAAGGCACAAGGCAACGTTCACCAGGTTTTAGGGTGATGGGGCTGTCGGCATCTATTGCGGCGCGAATGTCTAATCCGGCGGCGCCGATGCTTTCATATTTGGGGATTTCTAAGCCCTCGAAATGTGGCAGTGCCTGTAGCTTGATATTGATTTCGGCCATCTATAGTTCCCCGATATATTTAATGATTTGTGTGGCAATTTCGGCCTTGCTGGCGCGTTCTAGCTGCACAATATTTTGATTGTTTTTGTTGATGATGCTGACTTGATTGTAATCGCCGCCCATAATGCCGGTTTGCGGGCTGACATCATTGACCACCATAAGATCGCAGCCTTTGCGTTTGATTTTGGCTTGGGCATTCTGCAAAACATCATTTGTTTCGGCGGCGAAACCAACGACAATTTGTGGGCGGTCTTTGGTTAGGTTTGAGGTGGTTTTTAGGATATCTGGGTTTTCGATGAAGCTTAATGTTTTGTCATCAATGCCGGCTTGTTTTTTAATTTTTTTGTCGGAATATTTGGCGACCTTCCAATCAGCGACTGCGGCGGCGAAAATGGCGATGTCGGCGGGTAAGGCATTACTGACGGCGGCTAGCATTTGATCGGCGGTTTGGATTTTTATGGTTGTCACGCCGATGGGTAGCTCTTGGTTTGAAGGGCCGGTGATGAGGGTGACTTTTGCGCCAGCATCGCGGGCGGCGGCGGCCAAAGCATAGCCCTGTTTGCCGGAGGAGAGATTGCCGATAAAACGCACTGGATCGATTGGTTCGTGAGTGGGGCCGGCGGTGATGAGTACATGTTTACCGGCTAGGATTTTGCCTTTGGAAAAATAATCGTTTAGGGCGGTTAGAATGTCGACCGGTTCGGCTAGGCGGCCAAAGCCGAATTCGCCGCAGGCCATATCGCCTTCATCTGGCCCGACGATTTTAACGCCATTATCTTGCAAAATTTGCATATTGGTTTGGGTGGCAGGATGCTCCCACATGCGCACATTCATTGATGGCGCGACCATGACCGGGCTGTCGGTGGCTAGCAATAGAGTGGTGGGTAAATCATCGGCAATGCCATGAGCCATTTTGGCCAAGATGTTGGCGGTGGCGGGCATGACTAAAATAATGTCATTTTCGCGCGATAGGCTGATGTGACCCATTTCGGCTTCATCGGTTAAGTTGAACAGCTCATCATAGACTTTGTTTTCGCTTAAGGCGGCGACTGACAAAGGTGTGACGAATTCATGTGCGGATTTGGTCATCACTGCGGTGACGCTACCGCCGGATTTGCGGATCAGGCGGATGAGCTCTAACGCCTTGTAGGCGGCGATGCCACCACTTATAATCAGTAGGATTCTTTTGTTGTGTAATGACATTTATTCACCAAATCGATTAAATAATATATTTCACATTTGCATATGTTGTATATATTTATTGTACACAAATCAACTGCTATTCATGGATTCGTGCATTAAATGTAGATGAGGGCAATTGATGATTGACAGAATATATATGTTTGAGCAATATACTTTCTTTTTAAGGTCGTTTTGTGACCGAAATAACCACCACCCGAAAGGACGAGAAAATGGCAAACCACTTACTTAACACTTATGCACCGACTGAATTTTCGTTCGACCGAGGAGAAGGTTGTTATGTTTATGCCAAAAATCCTGAGACAGGTAAAGAAGAAAAATATTTGGATTTTGGCGCCGGCGTGGCGGTGATTAGTGTTGGCCATGGCCATCCGCATTTGCTGGCGGCGATGACTGAACAGGTACAGAAGCTGTGGCATACATCGAATTGGTATAAATCTACCGATCAGGAAAAATTGGCTAGACGTTTGTGTGAAATTAGTTTCGCTGACGAGGCATTTTTTACCAATAGTGGTGCGGAAAGCAATGAATGTGCAATCAAAGTGGCGCGGCGTTACCATTTTGCCAAAGGCAATGAAGAGCGGGTGAATATTGTGACCTTTGAGGGCGCGTTTCATGGCCGGACGATCGCCACTATTGCAGCTGGTGGGCAAGCAAAATATCTTGAGGGGTTTGGCCCGAAGGCGGCTGGGTTTATTCAGGTGCCATTTCAAGATTGGGATGCGTTGGTTGCTGCTACTAAGGAAGATTGTGCGGCGATTATGCTGGAGCCAATACAGGGCGAAGGTGGTTTGCGTTCGTTTGACCCGAGCTTTGTGGTGAAATTACGTAAATTATGTGATGACAATGATATTTTGCTAATATTTGATGAAATTCAGACCGGCATTGGCCGTACGGGACGGATGTTTGCTTATGAAGCTTTGGGCGTTGAGCCTGACATTATGAGCCTTGCCAAAGGCCTTGGCGGCGGTTTTCCGATGGGGGCATGTTTGGCCACCACACGCGCCGCATCTGGCATGCAGCCGGGTGTGCATGGCACAACTTATGGCGGCAATAACCTAGCCATGGCGGCTGGCAATGCGGTGTTGGACATTGTTTTGGCTGATGGATTTATGGAAAATGTGAAAAAAGTAAGCGGTGTATTGAGCCAGAAATTGCTGGGTTTGGTGGATGCGCATCCGACGATTTTTGAAGGCATTAAAGGCGAAGGCATGTTGCTCGGGCTGAAATGCAAAGCGTTGAATATGGATGTATTGGGTGCTTTATATGAACAAAAAATGCTGGCGATACCAGCGGGTGACAATGTATTGCGGATGATACCGCCATTGGTGGCGACTGAAGCCGAAGTGAATTTGGCGATTGAAAAATTAGACATTGCCGCGACAAAATTAGAGAGTGGAGAATAGACATGGTGAAGCATTTTATTGACATTGCTGATTTTAGCGCCGCACAATTAAAAGGCATGATTGCCGATGCCAAGGCGATTAAAGCTAACCCTGATGATTTTAGTCAGGTGCTAAAGGGCAAGAAAGTTGCCATGATATTTGAAAAGCCCAGCACCCGGACGCGTATTAGTTTTGAAGTGGGGATTATTGAATTGGGTGGATCGCCGATTGTGCTAAGTGCAGCTGACATGCAGCTTGGGCATGGTGAAACAGTGGCGGATACCGCCAAAGTTTTATCGCGCTTTGTCGACGCCATTATGATCCGCGCCAATAGCCATGATACGGTGTTGGAGTTGGCGGAAAATGCGACAATTCCGGTGATTAATGCGCTGACTGACCGTAGCCATCCGTGCCAAATTATGGCAGATATATTGAGTTTTGAAGAGCATAAAGGTGACATAGCCGGCAAGCAGATTGCTTGGTTTGGCGATGGCAATAATGTGACTGCCAGTTGGATTGAAGCTGCGGCTAAATTTGACTTTAAGCTGACCGTTGCATCGCCTGAAGAGCTTGACCCCAATTCTGATATATTGCAAAAAGCCATTGCCGATGGTGGCGACATTAAAATTGAACGCAACCCCAACAAAGCGGCCAAAGATGCTGATTGTGTGGTGACGGATTGTTGGGTTTCGATGGGTGATAAAGATGCGGCCAACCGCCACAATTTATTGGCGCCTTATCAAGTTGACCAGAACATTATGAAATTGGCCAAGAAAGAAGCGATATTTATGCATTGTTTGCCGGCGCATCGCGGTGAAGAAGTTGTGGCCGAAGTGATTGATGGCCCGCAATCTGTAGTGTTTGATGGTGCTGAAAATAGACTACATGCCCAAAAAGCCATATTAAAATATTTGTTTGACTAAGACCGCGTAACCCTATAGTTTGCATTTTCGAAAAACGACCCTATTTAGAGTGAACACTCTAGGAGAATCGCATGTCTGATACTGCTGAAAATACTGTAAACCTTGATGATGCCGTCATTCCGTTTCGGATTGAAAATGCGGCGGTGCGCGGCGAAATTACCCGCTTGAAAGCCTCTATCCACGAGGTGTTGAAAGACCATGATTACCCCGCACCGATTGCGCGTGTGGTGGCAAAAGCTGTGGCCTTAACCTCGCTGTTGGGCTCAAGCATTAAATTTAAAGGCCGGCTGATCATTCAAACCACAACCGATGGCCCGCTCAACATGTTGGTGGTTGATTATCATACGGATGGCAATTTTAAAACGCCGGGTAAATTCCGCGCGTCGGCACGATTTGACGCGGTGAAACTGTCTGAATTGGACGAGACTGATGATGCGTCTTTGTTGGGCGCTGGCCAAATGATTATCACCATTGACCAAGGCAATGACATGCAGAATTACCAAGGCATTGTGGCGCTGGACAATATTGGTTTGGAAGCTGCGGCGGAGCTTTACTTTGGCAAATCTGAACAAATGTTGACCCAAGTGCGGTTGGCCGCGGAATATGATACTGACGAAAAAACTTGGAATGCTGGCGGTGTGATGGTGCAATCGATTGCAGTTGAAGGCGGCTCGAACGCCGAGCTGAATGACGAAGAGCTAAAAGAATTACAACTGGCTGATTGGGAAAATGCCCGCGCTTTGATGTTGACCATTAAAGATTTTGAGCTGATCAACCCCAAAGGTGACAGCCAGAATTTGCTCTATCAGCTGTTTCATGAAAAAGGCGTGAGTTGCTATGTGCCGCAAGCGTTGGAAGCATTTTGCCAATGTAGCCCTGAGCGCATTGAAGACATGCTCGGCCAATTTAGCCAAGAAGAGCGGGTCGAAATGGCCATAGGCAACCCGAAAAAGCCCGGTTTTATACAGGTTGCGTGCGATTTTTGCGGTAAGGAATATGAATTTACTGCCGAACATTTCGCTCAATAATACCCCACAATATAAATTCAATTGCGTCATTGTTACAAATTGTTACACTTATCTATCTTGAAAAAAGCTGGTTGCTTCTTATGTTAGGGCAATCGGCAACACGAAAAAAAGAGATATTATGGATATGCGTAACGACGATCCTGATGGCAAGCAACTTAGTGATGAATTGTCCCTCGAAACCAATATAAAACTGCGGGAAATAAAACCCAGCAGTATTTTTGGGCGTATTGTGCGCATATTTTTCATCATCTTTATGCCATTTGCCTTGTTGGCTGGTGGTGCGGGCACGATGGTTTATTTAAATGCCAACAAGCTTAAAGTTGAGCCTGAAAAAAAGGTCGAAAAATCGGCCACGGTTGAGGTTTTAACCGCTAAATTTGCCGATGTGCGGCCGATTGTTGAAATTTATGGCCAAACCGTTGCTGGCAAACAGCTGAATTTGCGTGCCAATGTCGGCGGCGAAGTGGTGCAAATATCGCCCAACTTTAAATCTGGCGCATTGGTGGATAAGGGTGAATTGTTATTCAGTGTTGACCCGTTTAATTATGAAGGTGCGCTGCTGAGTGCGCGCAATAATTATGCCGACACTTTGACCAATATTGAAGAGCTGAAATTACGCTCACAATCTGACCAAATTAGCCTTGGCACTGCCAAAGACCAGCTTATATCAACACAAAAAGATTATGACCGGGGGGTGATTTTACGCGAGCGCGGCACGATAACTAGCAAAGCCTTGGATGATAAATTATTGGTAGTGACCCAGCGCAAACAAGCGGTTGTACTGGCCGAAAATGGTTTGCAAGCACAGTTAAGCCAGATGAAACGTTATGAAACTGGATTGAAAAATATTCAATATTCTATCGACAAAGCCGAGCGCGATTTAAACAGCACCAAGATTTACGCATCATTTGATGCCTATGTGCAAAATGCAAATATGCAAATTGGGCAACTGGTGGGCACAAATGAGCAGACTGCCACTTTGATTGACCGTGACCAGATGGACATTGTCTTCACATTATCTGACAGTTTATACGGCCGTATTTTGGCGCAAGATGGCACTTTGATTGGCCGCGAGGTGAATTTGATTTGGCAAGCTGGCACGACCACGCAAGAATTTACCGCCACCATTGACCGGGTGGCAGCGCAAATTACCGCTTCATCTGGTGGTATTGAATTGTTTGCCCGCATTAACAATTTGCAAGACATTGCCACTTTGCGGGTTGGCTCGTTTATGACGGTGCAGATACCTGACCGGTTGTTTAAAAATGTGCTGCGTTTGCCGGAGCATATAATATATGATGGCAATTTGCTTTATGTGGTTGAAACCCGTGATGTGGAACCTGGAGAAGTGAAGGATGGTGACGCAAAAGATGAGGTTGTTGAAGCCAAAATTGATGTGGTAAAAACCGAAACGCGCTTAAAACCCGTGCCGATTAAAATCATCGGTTATGATGGTAAGTTTGCGCTGATCGACAATCTTTCTGACGGCATAAAAATTAGCAATGATGATGTGATTTTGGCCACCAAATTGAGCACAGCTGGTACGGATGTGCTGGTGGTGACGCGGGCGGTGGCTGAGCGACGGTTTATAGAGCGTAGCGAGAAATTGGCCGTCGAGCAAAAGCAAAAAGCCGAAGACAAAAAACAGGCTGAGCTAGAAAAAGACGCAACTGAAAAAGTGGGAGAATGATATGTCTGCCAATAATTTACCTACAGATAACTCACCTAAAGATAAAGCCCTTACGCGTTTAGAATTGGTCAGAAGCAAGATTAGCAAAAAGGGCATTATCCGGCTGTTTGTGCGCCATAGAACTGCTGCCAACTTGTTGATGGCTATGTTGATTTTATTGGGTGGGGCGGCGTTGTTTAAAATTAATACGCAACTCATGCCAACGTTTACCATTAATTACATCAACATCTCGACCAGTTGGACGGGGGCGAGCCCTGATGATGTTGAGGCATCTATTTTGCGACCGATTGAGGCCGAAGTGCGGTTTTTGGACAAGGTGGAATCCGTACAATCCTACGCGGTTGAAGGCAATGGCGGCGTGACTGTGCAATTTGAATCTGACGCCAATATGACCGAAGCCATGGCCAGCATTGAACGGGCAGTGGCCAGTGTGCGCAACTTGCCCGATGCGGCCGATGCACCGATTGTGACCAAGATTGAATTTTATGAGCCTGTGGCATCTATTTCGATATCCGGGCCATTTGGCGAGCAGGCTTTGATACGCCATGCGATTGATTTGCGTGATGGATTGCTGGAAGCCGGCATTGATAAAATTGATTTTACTGGCAAAAGGGACAAGCAGATTGCCATTAATGTCAGCCCAATTGCGATTGAGAAAACCAATCTTTCATTAAGCGACATAGCGCGCAAAATCACCACTGGTACATTAGACAGACCCTCTGGGAATTTGGAAGGTAGCACGCAGAAAGCCTTGCGTATTTTTGGGGTCGGGCAATCGGCTATTGATTTGGGTGGCATTGAGCTGAATGTCGGGCAAAAAGGCGAGCGGTTATTGCTGAGCGATGTGGCTGAAATTACCACTCAATATGACCCTGACCAAGCGGTTGGGGTGATGGCGCAAAACCGCGCCATAGTGTTGGAAGTGAAGCGCACACCCTCGGCCGATACGCTCAAAACCATGAATATTATGTACACTTATTTGGCCAGTGTGAAAGATACATTGCCGCATAGTTTAGAAGTGACCACATTTAATGTGACCGGTGAATATGTGAAGGAACGCATTAACTTGTTGGTCAATAACGGCATTTCGGGCTTGGCCTTGGTGGTGATTGTTCTGTTTGTATTTTTAAACTCGCGCATTGCCTTTTGGGTGGCGGCGGGTGTGCCGGTGGCGATTATGGCCACTTTGGCGGTGATGTATTTGTTTGGTACGTCGATCAACATGATATCGATGTTTGCCTTGATTATGATGCTGGGCATTATTGTTGATGACGCGATTGTGGTGGCCGAAGAGGCCGAGACCCAGATGCGCAACGGCTTAAGTGCTATGGATGCCGCCCAGCTCGGTGCGACCCGCATGATGAAACCAGTGATAGCCGCGGCCATCACCACAATTGCGGCGTTTATTCCGCTGGCGATGATTGGTGGGTTTATGGGGCAGATTATGATCACCTTTCCGATTGTGGTTATATCGGTTTTGATTGCCTCGCTGATTGAATGTTTCTTTATTTTGCCGGGTCATTTGCGACATGTGAAATTTAAGGGCAAGGGCGATAAGCGGAATTTCTTCCGCAAGCATTTTGACAATGGGTTTGAATTTTTTAGAGACAAGATGTTTGTGCCGGTGGCGGCGTTTTCATTCCGCTGGCGTTGGGCGACATTGGCGGGTAGTTTTGCCACATTTATCATCGCCATTGGGTTTATAACCTCGGGCACGGTTGGGTTTGATTTCTTTCCGCAGGCTGAAGGTGAAGAGATTGAAATGCGCATTGAGTTTAGCGCCAGCGCTGAACTTGAAACCATGAAAAAAGACGTTGCTAAATTGGAAGCGACATTGCGGCAAGTTGAGTTTAACTTGGGCGGCGGCAAAGGCAGTTTGGTTGAAACCATTTTCACCACCATTGCCAATGGCACTGACCCTGAGGCTAACATACGCGTGCAATTGACCAAAGCTGAAACCCGTGATGTGAGAACCAGCACCATATTGGAAGCTTGGCAAGATGCCGCGCCGATATTGCCATCGGTTGAGAATTTGATTGTTGAAGAAAACCGTGGCGGTAGTGGCGGTAAAGAGATTGATTATCGCTTGAGTGGCGGCTCGTTAGAAGTGTTAAAGGCCGCATCGAAAGAATTTCAGGCGCAGGTGGCTTTGCTGCCCGGCGTGAGTGGCTTGGATGATAATTTTCCGGTTGGTAAGCGCGAATTGATTATGCGTTTGACACCTAGAGGCGGTGCATTGGGCTTTACCATTGACAATGTATCTGGGCAATTGCGCAATAATTTCCAAGGCTTAACCGCCCGCTCCTTCCCCGCCACCAGTGGTGATATTGATGTGAAGGTGCAGCTGGCTGACCAAGAAGGCAGCATGAGCAGCTTGCGCAACTTTAGGCTGAAAAGCCCGAGCGGTAAATATGTGCAGTTGAGCGAGATTGTGACTTTTGATGAGAAAGATGGCGCCAGCTTGATCCGCAAAATGGATGGTAAAATATCGATCAGCATCACCGGTGAAGTGAACCCGAATTTGATGACTGGCGATGAAGTGCGGGCAGAAATTAAGAAAAGTATTTTGCCTGACATTCTCTCTAAATACGCAGTTGAGCATAAGGTTGGTGGGCTTGGGCTTGAGCAGCAGGAAGCTTTGAATGATATGATGTTGGGTGGGTATTTGGCTTTGTCGCTGATTTACATCACACTGGCATGGGTATTTGCTTCTTATACGCGGCCATTTGTGGTGATGATGATTATACCATTTGGCTTTGTTGGCGCATTGTTTGGCCATTATGCTATGGGCTTTAATTTGACCATGATGAGCGTATTTGGTTTGCTGGGGTTGGCGGGTATTTTGGTCAATGACAGCATTATTTTGGTGGCGCGGATTGATGAATATATTGAAGCCGGATCGGATATGTATCATGCCGCGGTGTTGGGGGCGAAGGATCGGCTGCGAGCCGTGTTGCTGACCTCATTGACCACGATTGGTGGTTTGGTGCCGTTGATGTTTGAGAAGAGCTTACAAGCGCAGTTTTTGATACCACTCGCGATTACCATGGTGTTTGGTTTGTTGGCGGCGACAGTGTTGGTATTGATATTGGTGCCGGCGACCATTGGCATATTGCATGACATTGGTAACTTTTTCAGTTGGATTTGGAATGGCAAAAACTGGCGGCATTTTACCAAGCGCGTCGGGGTTAAAAAGCCTTCAATTGAGCCGGCGGAATAGTTTTTTAATTTTAGCTGGTTTGTTCGATGTTAATCTAAAATTAAACCCTCATTCGATATTCTCTATATACGTTAGTCTTATGGGGGGGGGCTTATGTCCAAAAATTTGGAAGTCGTGGCGTTTTTTATTGCTGAGTTTTATGAAAACAATTCTACTGACATGGCGGCATTAACCGCGCCGGCATTTTCGTTTACCCAAAATTCTGGGTCTCGGCAAAATTTTGGACAATTTGTGCGGCGAATGCGGTTTTTAAACCACAGTGCCAAATATGAAATAAAAACACCCACAAGCCAAAATGATACGCATTTTTATTCACAGTTTGAAGTGCAGATACCCAATGGCAATGCCGGCTTTATCACTGGTTTGGGTCGGGTGGAATTGGTGATTGAGGATGGATTGGTGCAAGCCATTGACATTAGCTATCATAAAACCCAAGAAGAATATGAAAAATTCCAAACTTCGATGAATGAAAGCCGCGTGGCTTTTGTTTAATTGGCTAGACATTTGTTGTTTCGCTCGCGGCTAATCATGCTGCGCATGGCCTCCGCGGGGGCGCCACATAAGTGCCGGGCGCGGTTTGCGCCTGATAGCAAGTCCAACTTAGGTGACCTTGCTATGTAAACATCTTTCAATATCTATCCTACACTCTATATATCCTACACTCCGGACAGATCGGGGACTTTCCATTGTTTGCCGGGCACGGCATCCAAGAGGCTTTTTGTGTAAGCATGTTGCGGGTTGTGGAATACGTCGTATGTATTGCCATATTCGACAATTTCGCCCAATTTCATCACTGCTATTTTATCACAGACTTGAGCGGCAACGCGTAGGTCATGGGTGACGAAAAGCATAGCTAAATCCATTTTATTTTTGATCTCATCGAGCAGTTCCAATACCTGTGCTTGTACGGATACGTCTAGGGCGGATACGGCTTCATCGGCGATGAGTAGTTTTGGATCCATCGCCAAAGCGCGGGCGATGCCGATGCGTTGGCGTTGGCCGCCGGAA
>NVUS02000298.1 GCA_002402005.2 OCS116 cluster bacterium
CCTTCAAAAATACAGTCGGTGAAGGTCATTTGTTCAAATGACCAGTTCTCGGGTGATCGGGTATTGAAATGTTGTTTGATAGCCTGATCTTCATTGCAGGCATCTCGAATGTCGTTATTTATTATGTGACTATCCATCTATCTTCCAATATTCAAGCTTTTCATCGGGCTAGACAATTTCGATTTTAAACTTTGATAATAGAGCCAAAACCTCTGGTGCAGAAAACCTGGCTTGCCCCACATTATTATCTACCGGGTCTACATAGTAATTTGTGGCTCCAACGAAACACGCTTTTTTCAAATTACAGTTTTGAAAGCGCGTTCCTTGTAGATCAGCATTTTTAAAGTCACAGCCAGTCAGGTTAGCTTTAAAAAAATCTGTTTCTCTGACAACGCAGGAAATGAATTTAGTGTGCTTAATATCCAAATCACCAAAATTACAAAAATTAAGAATGCTATCATCAAAACTAAAATCAATAATAAGTCTGCTAATCGAAGCAAAATTTGCTCCAACTATTTTAGATTGAGTGAATTTGACATCTTGCAACCGACAATCATCTATCTTTATGTTTGATAAATTACACGAGTTGAACTCACATTGGATGAATGTAGTTCTTGAAAAATTACAATCTCTGAAATCACATTTTGTGAAGATACAATTCACAAATTCTTTATTTGTCAAATCTGATTGAGGCAATGACAAGCCTTCGAAATTCTGTTTCTCATAAGTCTTATCATGTAAATTCATTGAAGCGCCTCTCAAAATATGTGTGATCAATTGAGTAGCATTTCATTTATATGAAATCAGTATGTTTTTGAGCCAATCAACCGCAAAGTGGCTATTCAACTTGTTCATAGCAATAATTCTTGACTATATTTCTATTGTGTGTGCAAGATTTTTTGAATCATTTAGGCCAAAAAGTCGCCCAATTTTTGCAATTGAGCGACCATTTACATGTGATTATTTTGCCCAACGAAGAGCTGCTTTTGAAATTCTTGCGCCGTAGTAATGTGCGGTTTTCCTGTCTGATTCGGGTGGATTAACCTCTGCGCCAACATCGGCCAATGATTGTGCCATAGCGCCCATACTTGCACCCATACGGTTTAACGCTTCTTCAGAACCAGCAGTTGAGTTATTTCCTGGTGGTAAATCCAAGCCAACCCAAACCATGCCATGTTGTGCTGCAAAAACAGACATTGTTTGTAGTGTGCCTGTCTTATCGCCAGATTGGCTTGCTGAATTGGTGAATCCGCCTGCGATTTTATCTGTCCAACCCTGTTCCATCCAGATAGATGATGAAGCATCCATAAACGCTTTGAAAGGTGCTGATACAGTTCCCATATATGTGGGAGAACCGAAAATGATTGCATCGGCTGATGCTAGTTCTTCTAAATTGGCGGCTGCGTAATCGGCATCTAACAATTTGGCATTTGCATTGTCTACTGACTGTGCACCTTCTAAAATAGATTCTGCTTGAACCTTTGTATGTCCGTAACCACTATGATACACGACAATTATGCTGACTTGTTTTACCATTATATTCTCCTTAGTTGAGTTCGGAGCCAAAATATCAAGTTGATTATTTTTTGTAAGTAGATATTATTAAGTAACTAGTGGTGATTTTGACGTAACCAAGGGATAACTTTTGAAATGAAATTTACTGACGCTCCAATATCCTGCCCGATGGATGAGCTTTTACGCATTATATCTGGACCTTGGACGACCTATATATTGTGGAGATTAGCCAATAATGGCACGGTTAGATTTGGAGAACTTAAACGCATGGTTCCCGGAATTTCATCTCGTATGTTGACGGAAAGATTACGCAAACTTGAGGATACTGGTTTTCTGACTAGATCATTCAAGCCAACAATCCCACCAGAAGTTTCCTATACGCTTACGGATCGAGGCTTGGAGCTACGTGAAGTGCTTAACCAATTGAGCGCATTGTCAGTAAAATGGAATATGGCTGAACCGTGCGAAACAAACACTGGGAACGGAGATGCAGAACTTATGCAAACGGCCAAAGTTTCCTAGTTAGTTATATAGAAAAATCTAATATCCAAAAAAAATAGCTTTCCCTAAATCAAAAAGCCGCCTAACCATTTCTGGCTAGGCGAGCTCTCGGCGGAGAATTTTTTGTCATTATTTTGTTAACTCTTCGGCTAATTTCGCATTATCTGACAAATCCCCTGCCCCAGATTTTGTATAGGCTTCGAATGGAAATTTCATATAATTTGGCATCCAATCAAGCACCCGTTCGCGACCTGTACCAGTCAAAAAATCATCTATTATTTTCTTCTGTATTTTGGCGGTTGAAGTGACATTACCGTCTGCAACTTCCTTACCGCCAATATCAGCAACCATTGCGTTAATTGCGTTTTTGTCACGAATGAGGTCAAAGAAATGGCCTTCAGGTTGCCAGAAATCCCACATATTCACTTTGAACTCATTGCCAAGAATTTCGGTCATTGAGGTGTTTGACTCCATTGTTTCTGCCATAACGAAAGTCATAATTCGCAAAACATCTTCGTCAGAAAGCGTTTGAAGGGTCAAGAACACATTGATGGCTTCAAATGAATAATTGTTGGTACAGGTTTCTAAATCTCCATCAGTCGGCCAATTTAACAGTTTAAAAACTTCATCACGTTCTTTAAAAAATGCCTTTTGAGCAATTGATTCATCGATGCTTTGGCTTGTTTCAATTTTATCTGCACGTTGTGGATTTGGATTTACTTTCCAATGGAATGCACCACAAATAGCATGAGCAACCATAAGACGCAGGGCAACATTAGGACGACTAAACATTGACACTCTAACGGCATTGTGACGATGTAAAGCAACATAATTTTGTGCGGCTTTGGTGAGTTCGGGTTTACTTACTGGTTCGATGTTTTTGTCTTTGTTTTGTAATCTTTTTTCTCTGCGGTTAAATTCTTCTGTTGTAATATAACCCTTATATTCGGTCACTTCACCAGATTTGCGAACTTCAATATAGACCCTGCCGCCA
>NVUS02000299.1 GCA_002402005.2 OCS116 cluster bacterium
AGCTTCCAAATCCTTCATCGGCCCGTAGCTTTCAGCGCGGGTCAATGGCGGGGTTAAATGGTCTAAAATCACCGCACTGGTGCGGCGTTTGGCTTGGCTGCCCTCACCCGGATCATTGACAATGAATGGATAGATATTTGGCACAGCCGCTTGGGCAATTTCGGGATAACAGGCTTCGGACAATGCCAAGGCCTTGCCAGGCAGCCATTCTAAATTGCCATGCTTGCCATTGTGAATATAAGCGTGGGCAGCAAATTCACCGCGCAACCACAAGTAAAACGCCAAATAACCATGTGGCGGCACCAAATCTGGGTCGTGATAACTGGCTTTGGGGTCAATATTATAGCCACGCGCCGGTTGAATGGCGACGGCGATATTGCCAAATATTTTAACCGGTAGATGGAAGCAATCTCCATGACAGAAGGGATCATCTTTTGCTCCGCCCCAACGCTTTATCATTTCATTTTTAACTTGTTTCGGCAAAGAAACGAAATATTCTTGATAAGCCTTCAAGCTCAATCGCACACCACCCATTGCGGCTTTACCATCCATCAAATTATTGGTTGTGCCTTGTTTTAAATGGTCAATCAACGCCGTGCCGTCTTTAGGCACAATGTTTACTTTATAACCCGACCCCGCCATAGCCGTCATCATATCAATAGTCGATTGCGGCGCATCAAGCCCAACTCCATTGCCAATGCGGGCATTTTTATTGGGGTAATTGGCCAGAATGATCGCCACTTTGCGGTCAGCAGGTTTGGTAGTTTTCAACCGCAGCCAATTGGCCGCCAAATCAACGACATAATCAATGCGGTCAGCCAACGGCTTATGCTGCACAATATAGCTTTGCGTCGCCTCATTATATTGGGCAGAGGATTTAAAAGAAATGGCACGGGTCAATATGCGGCCGTCAACTTCGGTTAGTGCAACATTCATCGCCAAATCACGTGCGGTCAGGCCTTGAATGTTGGCTTGCCATGCTTCTAAACTTTGGCCAGCCAGCACCACCTGCAAAATCGGGCAATTGGGTTGCTCCAATATGCTTGAGTTGCGCGCCAGCTCATCAACATCACTTTGCTCAAAGCCACCTACCGCAAAGGCTGTGGCGTTTATAATCACTTGCGGTTTGTATTTGGCAAAAATACCAGCACAAATTTCAGCAGAAACCGCATCTTTGAGTGAAGAAACAAATATCGGCAAAGCATTGATACCGCTCGTCTTTAACGCATCAATCAAAGCATCAATCGGCGCAATATTGCCGGCTTCAAGTAAGGCACGGTAAAAACTAATGGCAATGATCGGCTTGTTTTCATCGCCCCACAATTGCGGCATATCGTTCAACTCAACCAGATTTTCCTGCGGCCAGTATAACCCAGCATTCAAGAGAATTTTGGCGGCGATTGGTTTGTCGTTCCGTGCCAATAAATACCCACAAAAACTCAGCAAATTCTTGGCATTTTCATCACCGCCATGGGTAAAATATTGCCACATCTCGGCCATGTCTTGCAGCGGAATATTGGTCGCAGCAGCTAACTCTTGGTCAGGCTTGGCATCGCCGGGCAATATGCAAAGTTTGATATTTTTATGTTGGCAAATGTCAACAATTTGCTCAAGCCCATAAGCCCAATATGGCTTACCGCCCAGCAGGCGCAAAACCACCAATTTGGCATGTCGCAGGGTATTTTCGATATAATTATCGACCGACATCGGGTGTTTAAGTTGCAAAAAATTCGCCAAACGCAGGCTCGGATGCTGGGTCTCATCATAGGCCGCAGCAATGTTGGCCAACTCGGTATCTGCAGCCGAAATGATCACCAGATCAGCTGGGCTCTGACCTAAATCAATAGCCTCGCCTTCATCATCTAACGTGCCAGATTGTATATTGAGCAGGTGCATTTTTGTCCAACATTCATTCGGCGGCGAGCAAAGTTTCGGCCAGCTGTCTCAATTGTGCCCTCACTTCAACTTCGTTAAATTTCGCACCCGAAATGATCACCAAACGGCTTTTTTTATCTTCACTAAATGCCCACATACGGTCATAATAACCTTCAATTCGCGGCCCAACCGCTTGCACAATGTAGCGCATGTCTTTGCCTTCTACCGCCACAAAGCCTTTAAGCCGTAAAATCGAATGAGCATGAATGATGCCGGCAAGCCCGGCTTCAAATTGCGCAATATCAGCAATGGCCGGCAGGTCTAAAGAGATACTTTTAAAATCATCATGGTCATGTTCATGATGGTGCGGTTCGCCATTTTCATGATCGGCATCATGCTGCATCTCGTGGTGGCTTTTGCGGCTTTCTAGATCATCCTCGGCGCTCATGTCTAAACCCAAAATCACATTGGCATCAATAATACCGCGCGATATGGCCACCACCGGCACACCATCACGCGCTTCACGGGTAATCTCAGCGGTTAATTCCAGCAATCTATCGGCATTGACCAGTTCGGCTTTGTTGAGCAAAATCATATCGGCGCAGATCAGCTGATCTTCAAATAATTCATGCAGCGAAGAAATATGCTCAAGGCTCTCATCTTCTAGGCGCTGTTCCTGCACTTGCGCCTCATCATGGGCAAAACGGCCATTGGCCAAAGCTTCGGCATCAGCCACGGTGATCACACCATTAATGGTGACTTTGGCTTTTATTTCCGGCCAGTTAAACGCTTGCACCAACGGCTGTGGCAACGCCAAGCCAGAGGTTTCGATGATGATATGGTCAATCTTGTCTGCACGCGCCAGTATTTTTTCAATAGCTGGTACAAAATCATCAGCCACGGTGCAGCAAATGCAGCCATTGGTCAGCTCGATAATGTCATCATCGGTGCAATTGGGGTTACCGCACGAGGCCAACAAATCGCCATCAATGCCCAAATCGCCAAATTCATTGATGATTAGTGCGATTTTTTTATCGCCAACATTCTGCAACAAATGGGTGATTAAAGTGGTTTTGCCTGAACCTAAAAACCCGGTGATTACCGTGGCTGGAATTTTTTCTAACGATGTGGACTGCATGTTTTTTCCTAGCTTCAAACTATGTATAAAGATTTCTTTATATTATTTCACCCAAAGCGGTAGTCCTGCAACCACAAATGCCACCTTATCCACTTTTTGTGCCATTAATTGGTTCAACTGACCTTGATAATCTCTAAACTCACGGCTTAACTTATCCTCAGGCACAAGCCCCATGCCCAATTCATTAGATACCATAATAATGTTGGCCGGTGATTCTACAACCGCTTGGCACAACGCATCAAAATGCTGTTCGACATTCAAATTTTTAAATATTAAGTTATTGATCCATAACGTCAAACAATCGATTAGGATTGTTGATTTTGCACTCATTGTCGCCAGTGTTTCCGCGACATTTATCGGTTGTTCAATGGTCTGCCAAACATCGGCGCGGCGGGTTTTATGGGCATTTATACGCTCATCCATCTCATCATCTATGGGTGGTGATGTGGCGATGTAGATGAGGTTAGCCGAAGCAGAGTTTTTCAGATTTTCAGCATGTAAATCTAGCGCCAAGTTTTCAGCAAATAGGCTTTTGCCTGAACGTGCGCCGCCTAAAATTAACTGTTTCATACTCATTCATCACAAAATATAGATTTATCTTACCATAAACTTATGGCATAAAATCCGCAGAGTAAACCATTTGATGGAAGATTTATGTTCGATACTATTAATGATATAAAACAAGCAGCACTTAAACAAATTTCACCAGATCAACAAGCTAGCGACATGGCGCAAGAGCGCCAAGCGCAATTGACTAAACCGCAAGGCAGCCTTGGTAAGTTAGAGGAAATCGCCATCTGGTTGGCCGGCTGGCAAAGGGTTGAAAAACCAAAGTTGGATAAAGTCGATACGCTTATTTTCGCCGGTAACCATGGCGTTGCGGCGCGCGGCGTGTCTTTGTTCCCCGCTGAAGTGACGGTGCAAATGGTCGGCAATTTTGAGGCTGGCGGCGCGGCGATCAATCAATTGTGCAAATTAAACGGCGCCAATTTAAAAGTAATGGCGATCGATTTGGACAATCCGACCGCCGATTTCACCCAAGCGCCGGCGATGAGCGAAGCTGAGTTTATAGTGGCGGTGAATATTGGCGCAAACGCTGTATCCGACAATGCTGACATGATCACCTTAGGCGAAATGGGCATTGCCAATACAACATCGGCATCCGCCATTGCTTTGGCCTTATTTGGCGGTGTGGCTAGTGATTGGACGGGGCGCGGCACGGGTTTGGAAAATGATGCAGTCAATAAAAAAGCCGAAATTGTGGCAGAGGCGGTTGAATTTCATCAAGAATATAAAAATGACCCGATAGAAATTTTACGCCGGTTAGGCGGGCGCGAATTGGCGGCGATATTTGGCGCAACTTTGGCGGCACGGGCAAAAAACATACCGATATTGCTTGATGGTTTCATATGCTGTGCGGCGATTGCGCCGTTATTTGCGTTGAATAAAGATGCTCTATCGATTGCCGTGGCGGGGCATCAATCGCAAGAACAGGCACATGCTAAATTATTGCAGGTGATTGAATTAGAACCGCTTTTGACGATGGACATGCGGCTGGGCGAAGGCAGCGGGGCGGCGGTGGCGTTGAACATTGTGCGCGCGGCGATAGCCACACATAATGGCATGGCGACATTTGCCGAAGCTGCGGTATCCAATAAGGACTAAGCATATGTATAACCAAGTTAAATCGGCATTTATTACCTTGACCCGTCTGCCTTTTATTGAAATTAGAGATGATGATTTTGATTTACGCGGTAGTTTATGGGCGTTTCCGATTGTTGGTTTGGTTTTGGGCGGTATTTTGACGTTGGCCGCTAGTTGGCTTTACCGTGTGCATATGGACCCGTTGATTGCCTGTGCGTTGTTGTTTTTACTGCTTATTTTGATGACGGGGGCATTGCATGAAGATGGTTTGGCGGATTTTGCAGATTCGCTCGGTGCTTCAAGCTCAGAGCGGCGCTTGGAGATTATGCGTGACAGCCATATTGGCACTTATGGTACGTTGGCATTGATATTTTCATTCGCAATGCGGGTTTATGCGCTGAGTTTTGTTTGGGAATATACTGAGCTACTTTATATTATCATTATTAGTTTGATGGTCAGCCGCGGGGCTATGGTGTTTGTGCCGATATTTAGTGTGCCAGCGCGGAATGATGGTTTGGCGGCGAATTTCAAAAATATTTCTATAATTCAATTGCTTATCGGGCAATCAATGATCGCAATTGTTGGGTATTATTTGATTGGCAATGATGTTGTTTATCTATTGCTGATTGGTGTTATTGTCAGTTTTTTGGTGGCGAGATTTGCCACGGCCAAATTGGGTGGGTTTACGGGTGATGTTTTGGGCGCAACTGAGCAAATAACCCAAATTAGTTGCTTTGTGATATTTCATTTAATGATTCAATATTGATATATTTTTCAATATGTTGCGCTAAATTATCAAGTGTATTTTCGATGGTTTGATTGTAATTTTGGTCAGTTTTGTCGATGCCCAAGTCGTTTAGAAAACCTTCGCGAAATTCATCATTTGAGAATAGTCCGTGTAGGTATGAACCCATCACTTTGCCATCCGCTGATTTTGCGCCAAAACCTTGATTATCCATTGTAATCATTGGGCTTTTTAAATCACCGCCCGATGTTTTACCGAGGTGAATTTCGTAGGCTGAGAAACCATCAAATTCGACTAGGTTGGTGGATTTATCACCGGCAATTTCGGTCTCTATATCAAGTAGGCCAAGACCCTGAATTTTTGTTTTTTTACCCTCTAACAGATTGGGATCATTGATGGTTTTTCCGAGCATTTGAAAACCGCCGCAAATGCCTAATACTTTTCCGCCGCGCCTAACGTGGGATTTTATGTCTATATCCCAGCCTTGTTGGTATAAAAATTCGAGGTCAGCAATGGTGGATTTACTGCCGGGAATGATGATGAGGTCGGCTTCGGGCAATACGCCTGACTTGACCAGATTTAACGCGACATTTTGATGTTGAGATAGTGGATCTAAGTCGTCAAAATTGGCGATATGGGGCATTTTTAGTGCCAAAATACGGGTTTTTTTGGCGTTTTTTGGCTGTTTTTTGTCGTTTTTCGGCGTTTTTTGGGCTGTTTTTGGGGCTTTTTCGAGCGCAACACTGTCTTCGGCGGGGAGTAAATGGGCATCGGCAAAGTGGGGCAGCACGCCCAAATTTTTCCAACCGGTGCGGTTTTCAATTTCTACAATCGCTTCATCGAACAAAGAAATGTCACCGCGGAACTTATTGATGATGAAACCTTTAATGCGATCTCGATCTGCCTGCGAAATGACTTCATATGTGCCAACAATCGAGGCGATGACACCACCGCGGTCTATATCACCGATCAGCACCACGGGGATATTTATTTGTTCGGCAAAGCCCATATTGGCAATGTCATTTTTGCGCAAATTGCTTTCGGCCGGACTGCCGGCACCTTCAACCAAAATCATCTGATGCTGTTGTTGCAGGCTTTGGTAAGCTTGCAAAATGACCGATAGGAATTTTGGTTTATATTGATAATATTCGCGCGCCTTTAGGCTTTTGAATTTTTTACCATTGATGATGACCTGACTGCCAATCTCGTTTTCGGGTTTGAGCAATATCGGGTTCATATTGGTGGCGGGGGCAATTTTGGCGGCTTTGGCCTGTAGCCATTGGGCGCGGCCAATTTCGCCCATATCTTGGGTAATTTTTTGGGTCTTGAGATCGAAAATATGCGCGACGGCGGCATTGTTGGACATATTTTGTGATTTAAACGGCGCGACATTGATATTTTTATTGGCAAATAGACGGCATAAACCCGCAACAATCAAGGATTTACCAACATCTGAGCCGGTGCCCATAAACATGATCTGCTGAGAGGTTAAGGTTAAAATGTTTGATTGCAGATTTTCTGTCATATGCTAGGGTCGAAATTCATAAAGTTATTTTTTTAAGTTCTAGCCGATTAGTTGAAAGCTGTAAAATGAATCCTGTGAGTCAGTTTTTAACTTATATTGGCGAGACAATCACTCAATTTACCAAAACCGCTATTTTTGTCTCATTGGCAATCGTCGTCAGCTTGATTTTTGGGGTTTTACAATTGCAGCTTGTCGGCTCGGTTGGCAATATTTTTGACCCGCAAAGTCAATATGTTAGGGATTTTGAAGCTTTTTCTCAGACCTATGATTCCTTGGAACGTGAAATTGTCATCGTGATTGAAAATGATGATATTTTATCGGATGTGAACCGCAACGAGATTAGCAATTTACATTTAGAATTGGAATTTCTGGATGATGTCAATGGGGTGATTTCCATCGCTTCATTGCGCGATGCACCGCAGAAAACCAATTCTATGGGGCAGCTGATTGCTGATGATAATTTTGCCAATATGGCAAACAATTTATCCACCAAAGATTATACGAACACCCGATTGCGCAGCATCGTCTGATCTCTGAAGACGGCACGAAATCGATGATATTGATTGGCTTGAAATCTGCCGCTGAGCGCAGCACAAGCCTACAGGAAATTAACGATCAAGCCCGAGCTTTGGCAACCAAAGAGTTAAAACATAGCCAATTTTATTTTACCGGGTTTTTGGCGGTTTCGGCCGAGATTGTCTCGGCCATTTTGCATGACCAGATTTATTTTGTCGCCGGCGGTGCGACTTTGGGGTTTATTTTTGGATTTTTGTTTTTTCGGCATTTTAGTTTGGTGATGGCCACGGCGGTGCCGTCTATATTGTCCATTCTCATCACTTTGGGTGCGATGGGCTGGGCGGGCATTAGTGTGAATGTGATGACCAATGTCGTGCCGACCATCATTATGGTGATCGCCTTTGCCGACAGCATGCATATGGTTGACGCAATGCGCAACCGATTGGAGCTGGGCGAGAGCCGCGAGCAGGCAGTTATTTATGCCATGCGGGTGGTGGGGCCAGCCTGTGTATTCACCAGCCTGACCACATCGATTGCATTTTTAAGCCTGACATTTGCCAATACGCCATTGGTGGCCGAATTTGGCCGGGCGGCGGCGATGGGCACATTTTTAGCTCTGTTTGCATCGCTGATATTGAGTTGCTTGATTTGTCTGACCCTTGGGCGGTTATTTCCGGTTAAGATTAAAACGGGTGCCGCGCCAAGCAATGGCATTATTCATCAGAAGATGAGTGACATTGCCCGCGCCATTGGGAGGTATTCAATGCGTAACGCCAAATGGGTGATTGTGGCAGGGTTTATAATGTTGGCGGCATCTGGCTCTATCCATTTTATGAATGAGCCTGAATATCGCTACTCAGAAAACCTACCGACTAACAATCATGCCAGCCAAGCGATCAAAACTGTTGATGCTGATTTGGGCGGGGTGAACGGGTTTTATTATGTGGTGTCGCGCCAAGATGAGGCGGCGATCGATTTTGACGATCCGAACTTGTTGCCGATGTTACAGCAGCTTGATCAGCTGGTCGAAGACGCGCCGACCCATAGCAGCCATTCATCCATCATCCAGATTCTAAACTGGTTGGGAGAGGATGCTGAGCCGCCGACCATCAATGATCTGTTGGAAAACCTGCCGGCTACATTTACCGGACGGTTCATCGCGCCGGACCGAAAATCGGTAGTCATCAATGCTTTCACTGCCGATTTAGGGGCGCGTGCCTTGCGGCCGTTTTTGCGTGACATGCGCGCCAAGGCCGAGACCATTGTGGCAAAAACCCCTGAATATAAGCTAATGCTGACCGGCTTGGCGGCGATGAGCGCCGAGGAAAGCTATGCGATGATTGGCGAGTTAAATTCTGGCCTGTTGATTGCCATGGTAATCATTATTTTGCTGATGGGCATTGTATTTCGGTCGAGTTTTTACGCGTTGGCCAGCATATTGCCCAATCTTTTGCCGATTGTGGCCGGCGGGGCATTACTGTATTTTATTGCTGATGGGCTGCAATTCACCACGGTGATCGCGTTGACCATTGCCTTTGGCATTGCGGTTGATGACAGCATCCATTTTCTGTATCAATACCGGCAGAATATCAAGCAGATGGACGCAGCCGACGCCATTGATGATGCGTTAAAACGCGTTGGCCCAGTATTGATGGCCACCACATTTATGCTTAGTGCCGGGCTTGGATTGATGTTTTTATCCGACTTACCGCAAATGAATTTATTTGGCATAACCATCATATTTATATTAAATGTAGCTTTACTGGCCGACATTGCCATATTACCGTCTATATTTTATATTAAAGATAGAAAAAAACTTTTGAAAGATTAGAT
>NVUS02000003.1 GCA_002402005.2 OCS116 cluster bacterium
ACTCCCCTTAGACGTTGTTTAAGCTGGCGAAGTTTTTACCATCAGCCACAAGCTGTTTTAGCAATGGCGATGCCACCCAAAAATTAGCATCATCTTGGCTTAAACGTTCAATCGTCGCAAGCACTTTATCCAAACCAATTGTATCGGCATATTGCATCGGGCCGCCTTTGTGGCGCGGGAAGCCATAGCCATAAATAAATGTGACATCAATGTCAGAAGGCCGTAACGCAATGCCTTCGTGCAGTACATTAGCTGCTTCGTTAATCATCGCCGCCATATAGGTTTCCATAATTTCTTCATCACTAAAATTATGTGGGGTGATGCCGGCAATTTTGCGTTCTTTGTCGATAATGGCTAAAATTTCGGGGTCTTCCGTGCCGATTCGTGCGCCATTTTCATAAATATAATAGCCGCGTCCGGTTTTTTGACCGAACCAGCCATTTTCGCAGATTCTATCGTCTATATGCACATAACGTTCGGCAGGGTCACGTGTGGCGGCAAGGCGCTTGCGGGTGTCCCAACCAATGTCGCCACCAGCCAAATCAAACATCTGGTAAACGCCAATTGGGTAACCAAAACCGCGGATGACTTTGTCCATCCGGTAAGGTGATGCACCATCTTCCATCATATTGGTGGCGGCTTGGGCATATTTGCCCAAAATACGGTTGCCGATAAAGCCATCGCATACACCTGCGCGCACAGCGACTTTGCCGAGTTTTTTGGCAAAAGCAAAGGCGGTAGATACGGTCTGGTCGGATACATTGTCGGGCACAACAATTTCTAACAAGCGCATGATGTTGGCGGGTGAGAAGAAATGTAGACCAATCACTTCTGCTGGCCGTTTGGTGAGGGCAGCAAGCTCGTTGACGTTTAGATATGATGTATTGCTGGCCAAAATAGCGCCGGGTTTTAGCACTTTGTCCAATTCAGTAAATACGGCTTTTTTAACATCCATACGCTCGAATACCGCCTCAATCACCATATCGACTTGTGATAGGTCATTATAATTGGTTGTGGGGCTAAAGCGTGCCATCACGGCAGCCATTTGATCGGCGTTCATGCGGCCTTTCTCGATGTTGCGCAAATAAACTTTTTCGACATTTTTAATGCCGCGTTTAATGCTATCTTCATCGCGCTCGACCATAGTGACATTCAGCCCGCCATTTAATGCTGCAACGGCAATGCCCGCGCCCATTGTGCCACCACCGATAATGCCCAATTCGGCAATGTCTAATGGTTTGGCGCGTTTGGCTTCAGGAGGTTTGGGGCTTTTGCGTTCGGCAAAGAATACATGCACCAAGGCCGCATGTTCATCGGTGCGCATGCAAGCCATGATCTTATCGCGTTCGTAAATGAGTCCTTTATTAAATGGCAGTTTTGCGGCGGTCTCAACGCAATCGACAATGGCATAATGGCAGAATAATCCGCCTTTTTTATCTAATTGTGCACGCGTAGCAGCTATTTCGGCGGCGTATTTATCGGCATCGGCAAAACCATCGGTGCGATCACACACTCGGTTAATGGGTGTATTGTTGCTTATAATGTCTTGGGCGTACTCAATGGCGGCATTTAATATATTTTCATTGTCGGTAATTTTATCAATCAAACCCAACCCTAGGGCTTTTTTGGCGTTAAATGGTTTGCCCGAAATCATCATATCCAATGCAGCGGCTGCACCGGTGATGCGTGGTACGCGTTGTGTGCCACTGGCGCCAGGCAATATGCCTAAGCCCACCTCGGGCAAGCCGAATTTGGTTTTGGGCATGGCAATGCGAAAATGTGCGGATAAAGTAATTTCGAACCCGCCACCCAACACAGTGCCGTGCAATGCTGCGATAACCGGTTTACTGCAATTCTCTACATGGCTGCAAGTGGCAACTAGGTGCGGCTCTAATGGTGGTTTGCCAAATTCTGTAATGTCTGCACCTGGGGGGAAGGTGCGGCCATTGGCATGAATGATGACGGCTTTGACATCGGCATTTGCATCGGCTTCATCTATGCAACTTATCAGACCCTTGCGCACATCTATGCCCAATGCGTTGATCGGCGGGTTGTCGATGATGATGATGCCAATATGGTCTTTTACCGATAATGTCACTGGATTTGTCATGAAAATGCCCTCTTTAAAAATACATACTACTTAGTATGTTGTTTTATTGACAAGCCGTCAACCGTCATGTCTAATGATTTTATATTTGGGAGGATATTTATAATGAAAGCAGTTTTATGCACCGAGGTTGGGCCACCTGAAAAGCTAACCTTGCAAGAAGTTGATGACTTAACGCCCGCAGCAGGGCAGGTGCGTATAGCCATAGAAGCCTGCGGCTGTAACTTTCCAGACACTCTAATTATTGAAGGTAAATACCAGTTTAAGCCAGATCTGCCATTCTCGCCGGGTGGTGAGGTGGCGGGCGTTATTGATGCTGTTGGCGAAGGCATGTCGGCAGATCGCATCGGCGAATCGGTTATCGCCATGGTGCCATTTGGTGGTTATGCCGAACAGATGGTGATTGAACAAGATAAATTATTGCCGCGGCCTAGCGGCATGGATGGCAAAACCGCGGCGGGCTTTGCTATGACTTATGGCACAAGCATGCATGCGTTAAAACAACGGGCAGAATTAAAAGCCGGCGAAACCTTGTTGGTGCTGGGTGCAGGTGGCGGTGTTGGCCTTGCGGCGGTTGAGCTCGGCAAGCTTATGGGCGCGCGGGTGATTGCGGCTGCGAGCAGTGATGCAAAGTTGGCGGCAGCCAAAGCCGCTGGTGCGGATGAGCTGATAAATTATTCTGAAACCCCATTGCGTGATGCAATTAAAGAAATGACCAAAGGCCGCGGCGTTGATGTGGTTTATGACCCTGTGGGTGGCGAGATGTTTGAGCTGGCCTTGCGCTCAACTGCATGGCGCGGGCGGGTATTGGTGGTAGGCTTTGCCTCGGGCGATATACCCAAAGTGCCAGTGAATTTAATGTTGCTCAAAGGCTGCGCGGTGGTTGGCGTGTTTTGGGGCGCGTTTAGAGGCAAAGAATTGGCGTTGGACAATGAGAATTTTGCCCAAATGTTTGAATGGTATGCCGCCGGCAAGTTAAACCCGCATATTAGCAAGGCCTATGCGCTAAAGGATGCGGCGCTGGCTTTGAATGACCTTAAGGAACGCTGTGCCATTGGCAAAATAGTACTGACAACGGGAGATACTGATGAATGATATTGATGTGATAAATCACTTATTTAGCGGTGGTTTTAACGGCGTTTTGGGTATGAAAGTGACCGAATGGTCATTGGGTTATGTAAAGGCACGAATGGAGATTTCTGAGCAGCACTTAAACCCATTGGGGCGTGTGCATGGTGGGGTGTATTGCTCTATCTTAGATATGGCATGTGGGCTTTGTGGCAATTATTGCACGGTCGATGGCAATATGCGCAGCATGGTGACCGTATCGCTGACCACAAGTTTTGTGGGCAAGCCGAGCGGTAAAATATTGTGGATTGAGGGTCAGCAAATAAGTGGTGGTCGGTCTATTTTTACCAGCAATGCCACCATAAAAGATGATGAAGGCAATTTGGTTGCGCATGCAACCGGTACATTTAAATGGGGCAAAGGCAGCCATCTGCCCGAGGGTGTTCCGATAAAAGAGGGAAGCGAATTTAATGTTTGATTTAACTGATAAAGTGGCCATCATCACTGGTTCATCGCGCGGTATTGGCCAAGCGATTGCTGAGCAATATGCCAAAGCTGGTGCAAAAGTGGTAATATCGAGTCGCAAGATTGAAGCTTGTGAAGTGATTGCTGCGGCCATTCGAGATGCGGGTGGTGAGGCTATTGCGGTGGCTTGTAACGTCGGCGACAAAGCCCAGGTGCAAAATCTATTTGATGAGACGATGACAAAATGGGGCAAGGTGGATATTTTGGTATGTAATGCCGCCATCAACCCATCTTATGGCCCAATGTCGAGCCTTGAAGACAGCGCGTTTGAAAAAGTAATGTGTGTCAATGTACAAAGCACCATTTGGTTGAGCAATTTGGTGCAGCCGGTGATGATTGAAAATGGCGGTGGGTCTATTATTTTAATGTCATCCATCACAGCGTTGCGCGGTAATACGGTAATTGGGGCTTATGGCATGTCCAAAGCCGCCGAAGCACAATTGGCGCGTAATTTAGCCCATGAATTGGGGCGGCATAATATACGAGTGAATGCCATTGCGCCGGGCTTGGTGAAAACCGAATTTGCGCGGGCTTTGTGGGAGAATCCTAAAATTATGGCGCGGCAAGAAAAGATCACCCCCTTAGGGCGGATTGGCATGCCTGATGAAATTGCCGGCGTGGCGCATTTTCTCGCCAGTCAAGCGGCATCATATGTAACCGGCCAAGTGATTGTCGCCGATGGCGGCGAGACGGCTTAATATGCACAGATTCGACGGAAAAATTGTGATTATAACCGGCGCCGGTGGGGCGATTGGCCGTGCCACTGCCATAAGATTGGCCGAGGAGGGCGCAAGCCTTGCTTTGGTGGATATTGATGCCGAAGGGCTTAAGGCAACCGCAGAGCTTTTGCCCGAAGATACAACGGTTGAGCTTTATAGGGTAGATATCGCCAGTGAAGTTGAAGTGAAAACTTGCGTTAAACATGTGGTCGAGACTTTTGGCCAAATTGATGTGCTGTTTAACAATGCCGGATTGGTTTGTGAAGCCAGACCAATCGGTGCGCAGAGTTTGGACAATTGGAAACGGGTGATGGAGGTTAACGTCTATGGTGGCATGATGTTTACGGACGCGGTTGCGCCTTATATGATTGCGGCCAAAGGTGGCGCGATTGTTAACACCGCATCGGTGGCGGGCATAAGGGCAGGGGCGGGTGGTAACGCGTATTCTGCCTCTAAAGCAGCGGTGATCAATATGACCAAAACTGCGGCTTGTGATTTTGGTAGTCATGGCATTCGAGTCAATGCCATATGCCCGGGGCTGGTTGAATCGAACATGACCAAACCAGTGTTTGATTATGCCCGCAGCAAGGGCAAAGAAGATAAGTTGGGCGCGAGATGTGAATTGCGGCGCTTTGGTCATGCCTCCGAAATTGCCTCAGTTGTGGCATTCCTGGCCAGTGATGATGCCAGTTATATTACCGGTCAATCTTTGGCAGTGGATGGTGGCAATAGCGCCTCGCTCAATTTACCAGATATGAAATATTGATATGAAAAGTGAATTTATAAACCTAAATGGCAATGAGTTTTTTGTGCGGTTGTGGGGCGATGCCAGCAAGCCGCCACTTATGTTGCTGCATGGTTTTCCGGAATATAGTGGAGCGTGGGAAGAATTGGCGGCATATTTATGTGATGATTTTTATTGCATCGCGCCAGATTTGCGGGGTTTTGGGCAATCTTATAAACCTGAGGGCGTTGAAAATTATCGCATGTCGTTGGTGGTGCAAGATGTTATTGGTTTGATCGCGCATTATTCACCCAATGCACCGATCAATTTATTGGCGCATGATTGGGGCGCGGCAGCGGCCTATGTGGTGGCTGCATCTACGCCACAAATGATTGGCAAGCTGATCATTCTCAATGGTGTACATCCAATTCCTTTTCAAGCCGAGCTTGCCAAAGGTGAGGGGCAAGCACAGGCCAGCCAATATATGAATTGGTTGCGGCGGGAGGATAGTGCAGAGCAATTGGCTGCCAATGATTTTGAGAAATTTGTTGGTCTATTGCGCCAAGATATGGATAGTGAATGGTTTGATGATGAAAAAACTCAAGCTTATAAAGTCGAGTGGGCACGCCAGGGCTGTGTGGAAGCTATGCTGAATTGGTATAAGGCCAGCCCGCTTAAAGTACCGCCTGTTGGGCAAGCGTTGAGTGCTGAGGATATTATTGTCATTGATGCTAATAAAATGCGAGTCTCTATGCCGCATCTAATCATTTGGGGCAAGAATGATACGGCTTTGTTGGTAGAGTGCCGCGATGGAATTTATGATTTGGCTGATGATGTAAAGATTGTGGAGCTTGCAGATGCTGACCATTGGTTGCACCATCAACAGCCGCAAAACATAGCGGCTGAAATTGCTAAGTTTTTATGAGGGATTGAACATAAATATTGTGTATTTTTATCAATTGACAAACGCCAAACATACTGGGTAGTATGTTTAAATGAGATCCGAAATTGGCAGTAAGACCGATCGGATTTGAAGAGGGAGATAATTTTGGATTTTTTTCAGCTACTGGTTAGCGGGATTGCGAATGGCTGTGTATACGGCTTGATTGCACTCGGTTTTGTAATGATTTACAAAGCCACCGAAGCGGTGAATTTTGCCCAAGGCGATTTTATGATGCTAGGTGCATTTGTAATGATCGGTTTTGGCAATTCGGGCTATTGGGGGTTGCCATTTGGTGTGGCGATTGTGCTTACATTGGTGGTTATGGGCGCACTTGGTTATTTGATCGACCGGCTTTTGTTACGCCGTGTGGCGGGCGAAAGCCAAACCGCCATCATCATCCTAACCATTGCCTTGGGCTTTGTTATGCGCTTCATTGCCGGCATCATTTGGGGGCATAGCCCGCAATCGCTCGAAAACCCACTTGCTGGGCAAGAGCTGCGTTTAGCCGGCATCACTTTAGGTATGGAAGATGTGGCAGTTATTTTGGTGACCGTGGCGCTAACCGTGGGTTTGTTTTTCTTTTTTGGTCGTACAAAATTGGGTTTGGCGATGCAAGCCGCATCACAAAACCAACTTGCGGCTTATTATATGGGCATTCCGGTCAAACGGGTGCAGGGTTTTATTTGGGCGCTGAGCGGTGTGGTGGCTGGCATTGCTGGTATATTATTTGCCACCAAAGGCTCGGTCGACCCCACAACTGGCCTCATTGGCATTAAAGCCTTTGCAGCCGCGGTGATTGGCGGCTTTGGTAGCTTGCCGGGTGCCTTGCTTGGCGGTTTGGTGATCGGTATTATCGAGCCGTTTGCATCGCGCTATATGCCTGCTGGCTATAGCCAAATTGCACCTTATGCTTTGTTGCTCATCGTGCTGGTATTCCGCCCGAGCGGTCTGTTCTCTCAACTGCGAAATAAAAAGGTCTGATCTATGCGTGTGCATTTTAAAACCAGTTACGAGCAAGACATTCGATTTTTTGAAGATAGATGGACTTTGTTTCTATATGCCAGCTTGGTGATTTTGGCATTTGTTTTGCCTTATATTATTGATGATTTTTACTTAGGTGAAATGACTAATGTATTGATTTGGGCGGTTGCTGGCCTTGGCTTAATGCTACTAACAGGCCATACCGGCCAAGCCAGTTTGGGTCATGCAGCGTTTTTGGCAATGGGCTGTTATGCCTATCATATTTTGGTGAAATACGGGGTTACCTTTATTATCGCTTTTCCATTAGCGGGTATTATTACCGGCGTGGTCGGTATGTTCATTGCCATACCCGCGCTTCGGCTGCGTGGTATATATTTGGCCATTGCCACCATGGCCATGTCCATTTTGGTCGATGACATTATTGTGCTGACTGCACCATGGAGCGGCGGCGTATCTGGCATGTTTTCTGACCCCTTAAATCTATATTGGATACAGATTGACCGATGGGGCACACCTGTTGCGTTTTATTATGTGGTGTTGGTTGTGGTGATTTTGGTGACGCTTGGTTATGCCAATATTTTGCGTTCACCCACAGGCCGCTCGTTTGTGGCGGTGCGTGATAGTGAGGTTTCGGCACAAGCTATGGGTGTTGATATTGCCAAAACCAAAATGCTATCTTTTGCTTTGTCGTGCGGCATAACTGGTTTGGCTGGCGCGTTGATGGGCATGTTTAGCGGTGTGTTTAACAATGAAACATTTTCTGTGGTGATCTCGGTACAATTGTTAATGATGATTGTAATCGGTGGCTTAGGCTCAATTCATGGCGCATTTTTTGGCGCGATTGTGATTGGCTTTTTGCCGCAATTCCTGTCCATCTCCAAGGGTTGGGTTGGTGATGTTATTGGCGGCAGTGCGGTGGCCATTCCGGGGTTGGAATTTGGCGTATTTGGCATGATACTTATCGCCTTTATATTGTTTGAACCTGCAGGTATATATGGCCGATGGTTTAAAATTCGCACATGGCTGGAGCTGTTTCCATTCTATCGCAAGGGTATGTTTAAACGCCAGAAATCCTTCCTGAAAACGGAGCGGTTGCAATGAGTTTATTAGAGTTCGAAAATGTAACGCTTAAATTTGGCGGGGTGATTGCTGTCAACGACCTATCATTTAACGTGGAAAAAGGCGAAGTGTTTGCTTTGGTGGGGCCGAACGGCGCGGGTAAATCGACAGCGTTTAATTTAATTTCACGGTTTTATGAACCATCGGCTGGGCGCATTCATTTTGATGGGCATGACCTGTTGGCGCACAAACCGTCGGAAGTGGCGACACTGGGGGTGGCGCGTACCTTTCAGAATAACGAATTGTTTGACCATTCGACCGTATTGCAAAATCTATTGATTGGCCGGCATCGGCATCGGAAAACCAATTTTCTGGCAGAGATATTTTTCTCTCCCAGTGTACGAAAACAAGAGTTGCAAAACCGCCATATGGTCGAGGAGATTATCGACTTTTTGGATTTGCAGCCCTATCGCGATAAAATGATTGCCGGCTTGCCTTATGGTGTGCGCAAAGTGGTTGAACTAGCGCGGGCATTGGCGACTGGCCCAAAAATTTTAATGTTGGATGAGCCAGCCTCTGGGCTATCGGTCGAGGAAACCACAGATATGCGTTGGTGGATTGATGACATAAGACGCCAAATGGGCATTACAATTTTAATGGTTGAGCATGATATGGGCTTGGTTTCCTCGGTTTGCGACCGTGTATTGGCCTTGGCCAATGGCGCAAAACTAGCCGAGGGTACGCCCGAACAAGTGCAAACCAACCCAGCGGTGATTGAAGCTTATCTTGGAGGGGCTGCCTAATGAGTGATGCTTTGCTAAAAATTCAGAATGTCGAAAGCTATTATGGGCCGATTATGGCGATACGCGGCGTGAGCCTTGATGTCGAGCAGGGGCAGATTGTCACGGTTTTGGGGGCGAATGGCGCAGGTAAAACCACCTTAATGAAAACCATATCTGGGGTTATGGACCCCGAAAAAGGCCAAATTACTTTTGATGGGGTCGAAATTCAAGGTATGGAGCCACATAAAGTGGTGGCGCAGGGCGTGGTACATATCCCAGAAGGGCGTGAGGTGTTTCCGCTAATGTCGGTCAATGACAATCTCAGCCTTGGGGCTTATACGCGCAATGATACTGCCAATATAGAGCAAGACCGCGAGATGGTATTTTCGTATTTTCCGATTTTAAAGGAAAGGCGTGATCAAGAGGCCGGATATCTTTCGGGCGGCGAGCAGCAAATGTTAGCCATTGGCCGCGGCCTGATGGCACGGCCTAAAATTATGTTGTTAGATGAGCCTAGCCTCGGCCTCAGCCCCTTATTGGTGCAAGAAATATTCGAGATTTTAAGACGGTTAAATGCTGAGCAAAAAGTGACTATGATGTTGGTCGAGCAAAATGCGGCCATTGCGTTGGAATTGGCGCATGTGGGTTATGTGATGGAAGTCGGGCGGATTGTGATGCATGGCAGTGCCGATGAATTGATGCAATCAGAAGACATTCAGAATTTTTATCTGGGTGTGCAAGAAGAAGGTGTGCGTGAAGAGCGCCGTTGGAAACGTAAGAAGACTTGGAGATAGCATGGGAGGATACGCATGAATAAACATATAAAAATGCCAGAAACCCATGACATTAATGGGGTGATGATCAATAAGGATTTGACCTTAAGGCCGGCTTTGATTGACGGTTGCGACACCATGGCCAAATTGTTTGCGTTGCGGTGTCAAAAACACGGCAAAAACCGCACCGCACATCGAGAAAAAGACCTTGGCATTTGGAAATCTTATAGTTGGGATGATTTTTGGCAAGGTGCATCGCAAATGGGCGCGGCCTTTCACGCGCTGGGGCTTAAGCGCGGCGAAGTGGTCTCGGTGCTGTCCGAGGACAATAAAGAATGGGCCTATTTAGACATGGGCATTCAAGGCATTGGCGGCATTTGCAGTGGGGTTTACACCACGGATAGCTCCTCGCAATTGGCCTATTTGCTGCAAGACAGCCAAAGCCCATTTTTGGTGGTCGAAAATGACGAGCAGCTGGATAAATTTTTAAAAATTCGTGACGAAGTGCCGCTGGTGAAAAAAGTGATTGTGCTTGATGCCGAAGGTCTGCACGACATTGATGACGAGCAGATAGTCTTTTTGGATGATTTTTATGCTTTGGGGCAGGAGACATTGGCGCAAGAGCCGCAGCTTTATCAAGATGCAATTGAGCTTGGCAAAGCCGATGATGTGGCGCTGCTTATCTATACATCTGGTACAACCGGCAAGCCCAAAGGCGCGATGCTGACCAATGAAAACATCATCGCCGCCACAGCTTGCGGCGCGACAGAATTGCCGCACTTGCCAACCGATGAGCAATTGTGCTTTTTGCCGTTAGGTCATGTATTTGAGCGTGGTACGAGTATTTTTGGCGCGATTTCGGCCTCATCGATAGTCAATTTTGCTGAAAGCCCCGAGACGGTGTTTGACAATTTACGTGAGGTTTCGCCGCATATATTCTCGGCCGTGCCACGGGTGTGGGAAAAAATATATTCCGCCGTGCTGATTTTGGTTAAAGAAGCCACCGGTTTTGGCCGTTGGTCGTTTGAGCAAGCCATTGCGGCTGGCATGGCAAAGGCAGAATTGCGCTATACCAATAAACCGATTGGTTTTCTGGTCAAAACTCGATATGCGTTTTGGGACTTTTTTGTCTTGCGCAATTTGCGGGTGATGTTGGGTTTGGATCGCATCAGACGCGCGGTCTCGGGCGCGGCGCCGGTATCGCCAGAATTGTTAAAGTGGTTTTACGCCATCGGCGTGCCGATCCGCGAAGGTTATGGTATGACCGAAAATTCAGCGGTTTGCTCAGTCAATACCGAAAACGCCACAAAGCTGGGCAGTGTGGGTAAGGCCACCGCTGGCACGCAAACGCGCATTTCGCCCGATGGTGAAATACAGACTTTTGGCTTGCCAAACTTTTTGGGCTATTGGCAAAATGAAGAGAAAACTGCCGAGACTTTTACCGATGATGGCTGGCTAAAAACTGGTGATTTGGGCGAGATAGACGCTGATGGCTATATAAAAGTTACTGGGCGAATTAAAGACATTATCATCACCGCCGGTGGTAAAAACATCACCCCGGCCGAGATTGAGAGCGAGCTCAAATTCTCTAGCTTTATTGCTGATGCTGTGGTGATTGGCGATCGGCGTAAATATCTGACTGTGTTGATTATGATTGATCAAGAAAATGTCGAGAAATTTGCTCAAGAGCAAAAAATTCCGTTTAGTGATTTTGCTTCGCTTTGCGCTGCCAACGAGGTGACCAAATTGATTGGCGATGAGGTAGAACGGGTCAACAAAATGTTCGCGCGGGTTGAGCAGATTAAAAAATTCAAGCTGATTGACATATTGTTGACAGCAGAGGATGATGAACTGACAGCCACAATGAAATTAAAACGCGGTTTGGTTGAGAAAAAATATAAGAATCTAATCAACCAGATGTACGAATAAATAAAGGTAGAAGATAAAAGAACAAAACTAAGTAACCATTTCCAGGGAGGGAAATATGAAACAGAAATTGAAATTAGCAATCGCGGGTGTTGCCGCCTTGATGATGACCTCGACTGCCATGGCAGAAACCCAAGGCGTGTCTGATACCGAAGTGACATTTGGCTCGGTGAGTGATCTATCTGGCATTTTTGCCGCTGTGGGTGTGCCGGCTGTAAACGGCGCGAATTTGCGCTTTGATGAAGCCAATGCCAACGGTGGCGTGCATGGACGCATGCTAAAATTTATTGTTGAAGACAATGGCTATCAATTGCCGCGCGCGATGCAGGGCTATAATAAATTGCTCAACCGCGATAAAGTTTTTGCCATGTTGCTGTCACTCGGTACACCGATGAATATTGCGGGCTTTAGATTGCTGGACCCTAAGGGCATTCCGAATATTTCGCCATTATCTGCCTCGACCAAAATGTTGAGTGATCCGGTGCATAATAAATTCACCGGTTTCTCTAGCTATTTTGATCAAGCGGCAGCCGGCATTACTTTCCTTGCCGATAAATATAAAGCCAAAAATATCTGTGCTATGTATTTGCCATCTGAATATGGCAATGAAGTGGTTGATGGAGCAAAGAGCGCGGTTGAAAAACAAGGTTTAACCTTTGCCGCAGAAACCACACATAAAGGTGATGAAGCTGATTTTGTTGGCTCATTGGGTAAATTAAAAGCCGCCAATTGTGAAGTGGTGATTATGGCTTTGGGCGTGCGCCAAAGCATTACCGTGGTTGGTACAGCTAAGAAAATGGGCTTAACCAGCATGCAATTTCTCAATACATCAGCTGGCTTCCTAGGCGTTGTGGCTGCCGTGCCAGGTGGCGTGACTGAAGGCTTATATGCTTCATCTGGTTGGGTGGATTTGGCAGCACGTGCTGCGGATGCTGCACCGGCTAAATTTATTGCTGATTATACTGCTAAATATGGTTCAGCACCGGGTGGTTTTGCCATGCTGGGTTATTCTGCTGCCAACCAAACCATTATGGCTTTGGAAGCTGCGGGTAAAGATTTAACCACAGATAGCTTTATTGCTGGCTTGGAAACAGTCGATTATATGGATGATTTGATGAGTGCGCAAATCACTTATGGTTCTGGCGATCATCAAGGCGCCGACGATGTGGTTCTATCCGTTGTAAAAGATGGTGGCTGGGTTGTGGTGAATAACTAATCCACACAGCTATAATGACAAAAATATACCCCAGAATGGCAAGGCTGTTCTGGGGTTTTTGCGGTTAAGGTTTTGGCAAAACCGCTACGGTTAAGCGTGAAATACAGACCATTTTGCCTTGTTCATTGGTAATCTCGATGCCCCAAACTTGTGATTTGCGGCCAATATGGTGGGGTTTGGCAACGCCATAAACCCAGCCTTCGGACACGCCGCGCAAATGGTTGCCATTGACCTCTTGGCCGACACAATAAAAGCCCTCGCCAGCTGCATATTGTGCAGCAAATGAACCCAGAGTTTCGGCAAATAAAATCGATGCGCCACCATGCAATATGCCCGCCGGTTGGTGGGTGCGGGCATCGACCGGCATGCGGCCTTTGAAAAAATCAACGCCTATTTCAGTCACCTCAATGCCCAAATGGCCTGCCGCAGTATTTTGCATGTGGCTGTTGGCGTCTTCTATTGAGATTTCGGTTTTCCAGATTGACATATTTTGCTTTCAGAATCAGTGAATAATTCTGAGCATCATGGTCTAGAAATCGAGCATTGGCAACTTGATTTGACCATTTGTAGCGGTAAAAGGACTGCCGGATTTTAAGAATTCTGGCACGGTTTTACAAGTGACTGTGCCGCCTGCTTCGGTGATTAGCAACATGCCGGCAAACGCATCCCATGGGTTTAAATGCATCTCATGATAAGCCTCGGCCCAACCGGCTGCTACACTATATAAACCAAAGCAAGCGGAGCCTTGGCGGCGATATTCATAACCAGCCGAAAGTAAGTCATCAATGGTCGAAAGATGGGTTTGCAGCGGTAAACGATCCGAATGGCCCAATATAATGAGTGATTTTACCGGCACTTCTGTAGCCGATACGCTAAGCTTTTGGCCATTTACAAATGCCCCACAGCCAATTTGGGCGCTGGCGGTTCTGCCAATATCGGGTATATCCAGCACCGCATGGGTGATGCGTTCATTTTGCACACAAGCTATGGATATTGCCCATTCTGGCAAGCCGCGCATATAATTTGCTGTGCCATCAATTGGGTCTATCACCCAGCATGTATCGCTATGGCCTGTTGCGCCTTCTTCCTCGCCGACTATGGCTTCGGTTGGAAACTCGGCCTCTATGCGTTCGCGGATAAAGCGTTCAACCGCATGGTCGGCGGCGGTTACAAAATCTTGATGGCCTTTATTGGCGATGAAATCGCTGCCAGATTGTTGGCGCATTTTCACCGCAAGCTCGCCGGCTTGTTTGGCGATTGCTTGGCAAAAATCTAATCGTAAATCTGTGTTGGCCATTTTATTCCATTCGGTATTTGGTTTATTATTGTTTTTAGGTTGTGCCGCGGTGTATGGGGGTGAGCAAAATGCTGCGGGTTTCTAGTGGCTTTAAGGGGGTTTCTAGCCGTTTCATCATCAAATCAACCGCCGCAATTGCGCTTTGTTGAATGTCCTGATTGATGGTTGAGAGGTTGTATGCGCCCCAACTGGCTTGATCAACATCATCAAAACCCAATATTTTTAACTGGCCTGGCACGGCAATGTTATATTGATTGCGCAAGCCGTCCAAAAGCCCAAATGCCATTAGGTCGGTGGTGCAGAATATGCCATCAATATCGTCTAGTTTTTCATAAACATCTTGCGTGGCGTCTGTACCGGCGGCATAGCTTTGGCCTTGGGTTTCTATAATGGTGATAGGAAAACCTGCATCGCGGCATTTTTGCGCGAAGATTTTGGCACGTCCTTGTACTGTATAGGTTTGAGTTTGCGGCATTAGCACGCCAAATTTGGTTGCGCCGGCTTTGCACAGCATATCAAACGCCAATTGCCCGGCATCTTCAATGTTAAGCTGTATACGGTCGGTGCCGGTGATGGAGGGGTCACGGTTAATCAGCACAACTGGTATATTATATTGAATGCATTCTTCAATAATTTTGGCTGGCGGGGTATCAGAGGTGACAATCATGCCGCTGATGTTGTAATTGAGCAGGCTCGACATGCGGCCACTGACGTCATCAGATTTATCGACGGTCAATAGAATTGGCGTATAGCCATTTTCAATAAGTTCATGGCTAGCCAGTTTAACCTGTTTGGCGCGGTAAGGCGTATCAAGCCGTGAAGCCACAATGCCAACCAAACCGGAATTTTGTTTTTGCAAACCACGGGCGAAAAAATTAACCCGATATTCCAAAGTTTTGGCGGCTTTCATCACCTTTTCTTTGGTTTCGGCCGAGATGCTGCCGCCGTCAGAAAAAGCCCGAGACACCGCGCTGCGGTGAACCCCCGCCAATTTGGCGACATCATATGATGTTGGTTTTTTTCTCGTCATGTCCGCCATGGGCGATTAGCCTTTAAAAGTTTGTTGAAGAAGTTTACGAAATAAAAATGGATGGTTGAGATTGACCAAGTCGGGGCGGGCGGTGATGATGCGCTGCATTTCGGTTTTATCCTCCCCCATATAGGCAATCATGGTTTTGGCCCCGTGGGCGCGGCAGGCCTTAAACTCTGACCAGTCTTCTGCCGTGGTATATTCTATAAGTGTTGGCGAAAGGAAAGCAAGCGTTTCATCTAAAGAGGTGAAATCTTGCCGCCTTATCATGATGTTGGCTTCGGCCGAAATTTTGCGTATATCCTTAAGTAGCGCGGCATTAAAGCCCCAAAAAAAACACTTGTCGAGCATATTATGTTTGACCACGGTTTCAAATACATGCAAGGCGTTGGCGGTTTTAAGCTCGACATAAAGCTTGCCATTATAGTGATTCGTCAGG
>NVUS02000030.1 GCA_002402005.2 OCS116 cluster bacterium
TAATCGAATAAATAGACATAGCTATCCCCGTAGTAAAGATTTCAAACCCACATTAGAACTTATTTAAAACCGATCTTTGATTTAGATCAAGTTTTTTAATAAACATTTGTTTATACAGATAAATTTATAGCATTTGCGAATCACGCAATGTTGCGAAGCGCCTCATGGTCAACAATTGTTAGCATATGACCGGCATACTCCCGGATCAATTGTTTGGATTTGAGGTTAGAAAAGTGCCGGCTGACAGTTTCAATGGTCAGGCCTAAAAAATCGGCAATTTCTTGGCGTTTGAGCGGTATTTTAAACGCCTGGTCGGGGCTGCTGCCTTTGTGATGTTCGGCCAATAGCAGCAGAAATGAAGCAATTTTTTCTTGCGCGGTTTTGCGGCCAAGTAGCAATAACCATTCACGGGCATGGCCCAATTGTTCGGTGGTTTTACCCAATATAGAGCGGTAAATTTCGGGGTTAGATTCGGCAAAACTATTGATGCGCGCCACTTGATAGAAACAGACCTTTGTCTCACCCACTGATTCGGCAAAATAATTATATTCTGCATCCACAATGTTGCCCAACATGTCACCGGGAAAACCCAAAGAAACAATTTGCTGGCGGCCATCATCTAATAATTTGTATATTTTAACAATGCCATGAGTGATAGAGCCTAGATATTCATTATTCTTGCCCTCAGAAAAAATCAACTGACCATCTTCGAATGCGCGGGTTTTTGAGAGTGCTGAAAACTCTTCCAAAGCGTGACTGTCCAGCGCGTTGCAAAATGAAAGTTCGCGCACTGGGCAACTGTTACATTTGTCCAAATTATAATGGTTTGATGTGATGTTATTCATGAGGTCCATCCTATCCGTAGCTTTTACCAATCAATATTGATTTGCCATGGTTAGATCATAGGGTGGTTTTGATATAAATCAAATAGCACAATTTGCCGCAGGGTGCACAAGTTATTTTAATACATTATTTCAATAACTTATACATTATTATGGTTGGCTCTAACTGTAATTTTTGAGCATTTAGGGCAAAATCCGGAATGCTACCCACCACTTTATAGCCCAATGATTCATATAATATTTTTGCGCCTTCGCTGGCGGTATCCAAAACCAATGTGCTGCGGTTGTGTGCAATGGCCTGATGTTCAATTTCGACCATCAGCGCCCGGGCAATGCCGCGCCGGCGAAACTTTGGATGCACCAATAATTTGGCAATGTCAGCCCGGTGCAGTTGGTTGTCAGGCATGTCACAATCCAACATCACACAGCCGGCGAGTTCATTATCAATCATCGCCACCAATAATATACGCTTTTTTGCCGCAATTGATGGTTTTACTTTGTCGAGCCAAAATGCCAATGCCGCATCATAGCCAAAAGGCAGAATAAAACTAACGCTCGCGCCATCTTCGACATTGATTTTTAACAAACCCGCCAGTGAAGCCAAATGGGTTTCCAAGGTTTGGCTGTTCAACGATTGAATGGTGTGGTTGGTCATATTTATCTCATATTAAGGTCAGAATATAGGTTGCAGATTGGGTTTTGGATGTCTCAAACAGGCTCGCGCCATAAAGTTGGTAACGTAAGCAGTCACCTTGCTCAAGGCGATGAATTTGGCCATCAACCGTCAGCTTAAGCTGGCCCTCTAACATATAAATATGGTGTTCAAGCCCCTGTTTGGGCGAATGATCATAGCTGATTTTTTGCGCCATCGGCAGATGACATTCAAGCATTTCAGCCCGCAACGCCTCCGCCGGTGGCGAAATCATTTTACGGGTAAAGCCGGTTTCAGGGTCTTGCCAAATCTGTTGGTCTTGCGCGCCAATCAGCGGGGCAAAATCCGCCTCGACCAAGGCCATTAATTGCGACATGGTGATTTTATAAATTGCCGCCAATTTGCCCAAAACTGCCGCCGTTGGGCTGACCGCAGCATTCTCTAAGCGCGATAAAGTCGCGCGGCTAATGCCGGTCTTTTTTGCCAATTGATCAAGTGACAATTCATGCTCGGCACGTAGAGTTTTGAGCCGTGTCGCTATTTTTATGTCCAAATTTTGTTCCATATATGGGAATATATCTCACATATGGTTTTAATCAAGCGATTTATGGATCATATTTGGTATCAATCTCGCCACTGCCACTGACTTTCAAGCGGCGGTTATTGGCATCACCATCATAATCAATGTCGCCACTGCCACGAACGGTGGCTATCAACCAGTTTAAGTCGCCATCGTCAATATCAATATCACCGCTGCCACTCACCAGCAATTCGGCATCACCGTTTATCTGGTCGACTTTAATGTCGCCGCTGCCAGTGACCGTCATTTTATGAATGCCATTTATCTGGCCATAATGAATGTCGCCGCTGCCCCGAATTTGCGATACACTATCTTGGGCAATGCTGCCAATGTCTATATTGCCACTGCCACGAATGGTGCTGGTGGCGCTGCCACCAACGGTTTTGATGTCAATATCACCACTGCCTCTGATTTCAATACGTGCATCATTTTTCACCTGATTGAATTTCAGATTGCCGCAGGAAACCATGTTCACATTCAGGCTGTCAACATCATCAAACTGGCCGAATATGATGTTTTTTTCTAACTCCAGTTTCACACCGTCTGGCGCTTGTATTTTTAGCGTTGGGTAATCACTCAATTTTCGCCGCGAACCACCATTTATGGATATGTTGGGGTCGTCGTGATCATTGTCAGCCCAGAAGAAAAAAGACAGGCCATAACATGAGCTAGAGTCGATTTTTTCAGCGCCCGAAATTTCGAGCGTGCCGGCAATATGGTCAAAATTGGGGGCGGTATCTGTCCGGACGTGACTGGTTTGAATGTGTATTTGATTGTCGGCTGATTTGGTTATTTCTACCCTGCCAACAAAATTGATAATTTTCAACCGCGCGGATTGATAGTTAAATTCTCCGACCTCCGCAATGGCTGATTGCCCGCGAAAAGACCCGTTAAAAGGGTTGAGCAGATAAAGCCCGACAAGAATGCCACCACCGATCAATAGGTTTTTTTTCTCAATCATATTGCACCTCCGAATTTCAACGCCTATGTTGATTTAAAGTTAAGGACATTTTTAATGATTTCAAGCAAACATCAAATTTATTTCAAACGTTGGCAACTCGATAAGCCGACAAAAGACTTAGAAACTCATTCGAGTTTTTTATATTGGTGTCATCAAGATGGGCGGCCTGTGGTGCTGAAAATCTATAAGTCTCATTCAAATGAGGCGGTTTCGGCGCACTTGCTTAAGCACTATAATTGCCAAGGCGCGGTTGAAATTTTGGCGCATGAAGATGATGCGTGTTTATTGGCACAAGTTGGTGATGGGCGCGAGTTGGTTGAGTTGACACGAGCGAATGAGGATGGCCGCGCTACCGAAATTTTATGTGAGGTGATACAACGTCTGCATAATGCGCCGGCTGAAAATATTGGACTTTTGCCAATTGGTGGTTTTGTGGCTGATTTTGATAAATATTTGGCTCGTTCTGGCGCTCCTGAGCATGAATTGGTTGCGAAAGCGCGGAAGGTTTATGTTAATTTATCGGCTTCGCAGGGCAAAAAGCTTAATCTGCATGGGGATTTGCATCATTATAATGTGATGCAATCCGGTGATGGAGATTGGCTGGCGATTGACCCGAAAGGTTATTGGGGTGAGGCGGAATATGAGTTGGGGGCGTTTTTGCGCAATCCGTTGGTTGATGATTTTAAGAATATTGATATGCAGTTGCGGTTTGAAATTATTGAGGCGCGGTTGGGGTATGATATGGGGCGAGTTCGGCAGTGGGCGTTTTGTCAGGCGGTTTTGGCGAGTGTTTGGGCGGATGATGATATGGTATTTGCCAAGCGGATGGTGGGAGTAATGGGACATTAGACAGTTGGCTGTCCTGCTGATGCTCTGGAAGTTTGCATTTTTTGTTCGGCTTCACCTCTCTTTTTATCATTCGCGTTGCTCTCTATAAGCACTAGCGTGCGTTCGCTCCGCTCTCTTGCCACGCCTAATGGCGACGCGCGGTCGCGCTTGTCTCAGCCTAACGGCTTCGAACCCTTTTTCCATAATAAGCGGTACAGCACCAAGTAGTAAATTCTGAGATTGCAGCGTGGCACCAGAATTCAGAGTGTCGCCAAACTCCAGCTCACTATGCGTAATGTAGTAGATTGGGGTGGTGAATTCACTTCCGACCAGCGGCTGAGTGGCTTAGCTAGAGAGCGGAGCGAACGAGCGCGCCCGAGCGAAGCGACAAAGTGCCCTTGGAGTGCAGTGCCAAGCAAAAATGCGAACTTCCAAAGCATAAAACAGTAGTGCCAAATTTCTTATGTTTTAACAAGGGTGGCGCTCACCGAAATGCTTGGGTGCTTGATGCTCAGAGTGGCTTAGTTTTCGGTGGTATTGCCGAGCACATTTTCAATTTTTATTGTATTATCACCGGCCGAGAGTGTCACTAAATTACCGGTTATTTCGGCGGCAGTAAGGGTTGTTTGGCCGTCCATGTCGGCAATTGCGTTGCCGGTGATGTTTTGCAAATCAATTACATTTCTGCCGGTGCTTTTTAGGCTGAAA
>NVUS02000300.1 GCA_002402005.2 OCS116 cluster bacterium
GAAAAATTATAATCACTCATGATAAGCCCTCTTAATCCGCGGGTCGACCATCGCATAAGCCGCATCTACAAGCAGATTGATAAAAATCACCGCCGCCACCAACAACAAAACCAAGCCCTGCAAAACAATCAAATCCCGTTGCGCAATCGCCTGAAAAATCAACCGCCCAAGCCCAGGAAGATAAAAAATATTCTCAATAATAATCGTCCCCGCAATCAAAAACGAAAACTGCAAACCCAAAATAGTCAACACAGGAATAAACGCATTGCGCACCCCATGCCGCCACAAAGTCATCCGCTCAGTCAGCCCTTTAGCTCTTGCAGTCCGCATATAATCCTCGGCCAAAACATCCAACAAAGCACTACGCATAATTCGCGCCAATATCGACGCTTGCGGCAAAGCCAAAGCAATCGCGGGCAGGGCGAGCGACAATATTCCCGCTCCAATTCCTTCATCCCAACCAGCAAAACCCCCAGCCGGCATCCATTGCAATTTAATCGCAAACACCAATACCAACAACATCGCAAACCAAAAATTAGGTATGGCAATTCCCAACTGCGTAAACCCCATAATCGAAACATCAGGCCATTTATTATGCTTAGAGGCTGCAATCACCCCCGCAGGGATAGCAATCAAAGTCGACAGGCTTAACGCCATAACCGCCAACGGCAAACTAACCCACAACCGCTCCAAAATCAGTTCAGACACCGGCACAGAATAAGTATAGCTAGTGCCAAAATCACCAACAAATACTCCAAAAATCCATTCAAAATAACGGCTATAGAAAGGCGCATTCAGCCCCATCTGCTCCCGCAAAGCGGCCAAAGTATCCTCTTGCGCATTCATGCCCAAAATCAGCTGCGCAGGATCACCCGGCAATATCTGAATGATGGCAAAAATCACAATGCTAGCCACAATCAAAGTGACCAACGAAAAAGCAATACGGCGTAAAAAAAATATAAATGTAATCATAAAATAAGCTGCGATCAGTTTCCCAATCGCAGCATCTCGTTATTATTCAGACCAAGAAACACCAGTCAAATCGTTAGCTTGTACAGGAGAATTTTCCCATAAACCATTCAATTTAGCATTCCAAACACCAGTTTTAGCCAACTGGAACAAGAACCCGTTCACCGCATCGTCAGATAAAATCTGCTGTGCTTCACCCAGCAATTTATAACGACCATCAGTGTCCGTAGTCTTATTCAACTCATCCATAACACCCTTAAAAGCATCACTCTTATAATTGAAATAATATTTCTCACGTGCATAAATGCCAATATCTTGCGGCTCAGTATGCGAAACAATAGTCAGGTCAAAGTTGGTCTCAGTAAACACATCTTTAACCCAAGGCCCCCACTCAACAGGAATGATTTTCAGGTTAATGCCAACCTTCTTCAAATCAGCCGCAATAATCTCACCACCACGACGCGCATAAGAGGGAGGCGGTAATTTAATTTCAGCATCAAACCCATCTGGGAATCCAGCCTCAGCAAGTAAAGCCTTAGCCTTCTCAGGGTCATAAGCATAAGCTCCCGTCAAATCAACATAAGCCGGATGATGCGGCGCAAAATGCGACCCAATCGGCGTGCCATTACCAAACATCGCCCCATCAATGATAGACTGGCGGTTAATCGCATAAGATACAGCTTGACGTACTTTCAAATTATCAAACGGTGCTTTGGCATTATTGATCGCCAAAACGGTCTCACCCTCAGTAGAACCCACAACAACACTAAAGCGCGGGTCAGCACGGAACTGGTCTAAATTCTCAGGCGCCGGGAAATTAGGAAACCCATCAACATCGCCCGCCATCATCGCCGCAAAAGCCGCCGCAGGGTCAGAGATAATTTTAAACGTAGCTTTGTCCAAGACATCAGCATCACCCCAATAATCAGCAGATTTCGCCAATTCAATACGGTCACCCTTCACCCATTTCACAAATTTAAACGGCCCAGTTCCAACAGGGTCAGCTTTGTTACCATCAGCACTCTCAGGCGCAACCATAACCGCATCACCCCAACCAAGGTTAAACAACATAGACCCATTGGCTTGGCTTAGCGTAATTTTCACAGTAGATGCATTAACAGCTTCCACTTTATCAATCGCCGAAAACAAAGCCTTCTGCGCATTCACACTGTCATCACCCCGCGCCCGATCAAGCGAAAATACCACGTCATCAGCATTAAAATCTGACCCATCATGGAATTTCACACCGTCTTCCAACATAAATGTATAAACCAAACCGTCGTCCGATACAGTCCAGCTCTTCGCCAATGCTGGTTGCACCGCACCTTTGCTGTCAATCCGTGTCAAACCCTCAAACAAATTGGCATAAACCACTTCATCAATCGCCGCAGCCGCACCGGCTGTTGGGTCAAGATGCGTAGGTTCAAGCACCATGCCAAGCGTCACGCTGTTATTAGCCGCCAAAGCAGGCACTGCCATGGCCAACATCGCCAAGGCAGTCGCCCCGCGTAAAGCAAATTTAGATAGTCTCATTTTTGTCTCCCTTTGTTATTCTTTTAATTCATTCAGATAATAATTCACATAAAGCCGAAGCCATAATTTTTGCCGAATCCACCATGTCATCAATGCCAATATATTCATCAGGTTGATGCGCCAAATCCAGAATCCCCGGCCCATAGGCAACACAATTATGCATATGCCCCAACCGCGATATATGCTTCTGGTCATAACTCCCGGGTGAAATCACATAATCAGGCACAGTGTTCAACACCGCCTCAATACCGCTCGCCAAAGCCCGCGGCACCGCCGCACTCTTTTCAGTCATAGTCGGGTAAATCTCATTTATATCTTTAATAGAATAAGTAAATCCGTCACGGTTCCGCGTCAAACCATCCAATATAGAGACGATTTCTCCCTTCACCTCATCCATAGATTCTTCAATCAAAAACCGACGGTCAAATATCAAACGGCAACTATCCGCCACACAAGCCGCAGGCAATCCGTCAAACCCTTCAGCCTCACCGCCATGAACACTATTAATGTTAATTGTAGATTGTTTTGCGCCATCCGGCACCACCGGCATTTGCGTGGTTTTGCTGGCCAACAATGGGTAAAGTTTATCATTAAACTCCTCCATCACCGCCCCCATATGCAAAATAGCACTGTCCCCCAAAAACGGCATGCTGCCATGCGCAATGCGCCCATGCGTTTCAATCTCACCCCACCATCCGCCTCTATGCCCAAGACAAATGCGGTCTTTATTCAACGGCTCTGGAATAATGACATGGTCAACCCGTGGCTTAGAAAAATAGCCTTTTCCCGCCAAATAAGCCACCCCACCATAACCACCAGTCTCCTCATCCACAGTGCCAGATATTTCAATCGCCCCGGCAAAATCAGGCACTTCAGCCAAAAACGCCTCAACCGCAATCATCGATGTCGCCAATCCGCCCTTCATATCACAAGAGCCACGGCCATAAATCTTACCGTCTTTAATCTCACCACCAAACGGGTCAAACGTCCAGCCTTCACCAGCTTCAACCACATCAATATGCGAGTTAAAATGCACACATTCACCCGGCCTTTTGCCCTCAAGCCGCGCGATAATATTGGTGCGTGGAAACTTATCACTATCCCCAGGCGTGTCCAAACCGCGAATATATTCCACTTCAAACCCACGTTTTTTGAGCCAATTGCCCACAAATTCAGCGCATTCAGTATAATTTTCACCCGGCGGGTTGGTGGTCGGAATGCGGATCAACTCCACAGTCAGGTCAATAAGATCATCCTTAAGGCCATTAATTCTTTGGTGAATTTTATCAATTACATCAGTCATTATTAGTTTTTCTTTATTGGCGGTTCAGCAGTAAATCTATGGTCAGTGTGGCATTAAGCGATAAAGTGTGTTTTTCACAATCAACCATATGCGCAGTCATAATCTCGCGCACTTGTTCAACATCATTGGCCTTATAAGCATCTACCAGTTGGCGATGATAATGAATGTTAGAATGGGTGAATTTTTCATATTGAGAAATATGA
>NVUS02000301.1 GCA_002402005.2 OCS116 cluster bacterium
GGAATATATATTTAGCAGTGTGGATTATTCGGCTTCCAATGCGGCAGTGATGGTTTATTTGGATGGCACAGCGGGTGAAGGCGGCCATGCTGAAGGTGATAAATTAACCCATATTGATTTGATTTATGGATCGGCTTTTGATGACATATTGGTTGGCAATGCGGCGCGTAACATTCTGTTTGGCAATGGTGGCAATGATAAGCTCATTGGTGGCGATGGGGATGATGATTTTCGCGGCGGGGCAGGTGCAGATGTTTTGGATGGTGGTTTGGGGCGTGATTCTGCCAGTTATTTAAAATCAGCAGCCGCAGTGACGGTGAATTTGCACACTGGTATTGGCTCTGGTGGGAATGCTGAAGGTGACAGACTGATATCGATTGAGAATGTCTCTGGTTCTGGGTTTGCGGATCATTTGACTGGGAATAATGAAGATAATGACATTCATGGGTTTGGTGGTAATGACCAGATTTATGGTTTGGATGGCAATGATACGCTGGACGGTAGCTATGGCAATGCCCGAATTTTTGGCGGTAATGGCAATGACATTTTGCGCGGTGGGGTTGGCAATGATATTTTAGACGGCGGTGCGGGTGATGATAAATTTTATGCTGAGACTGATGTTTCTGTCGGTTCAAACGAAGTGAGTGGCGGCGTGGGGCTTGATACATTATATGAATCGAAAAACGACTATAAATATGATGGCGGTGAATTGTTAGAGACAATTGTGCGCAAAATTGAGTTTAACATTCAGAAAGATGACCATAAAATAACCTTTAATCATGGGCAGAATGTGCATGTTCTAAGCTCGATTGAGCTGATTGAATTGTCGGTAAGATATGAGAGTGATGTGGTCGGACATATTGATATGAAAGACATTTGGAGTCATTTGGCCGGTGTTGAGCAAGCTAAATTTACTGGTGAAGCGGATTTTTTAAGTTGGCTGGGTGATGATGCTGGTTATAATTATGAAGGTTTATAGGCCAAAAAAGCCCAGACTAAATGAATAGATTGGGCTTTGGTTGAATTGTGAAAACTAGAAATTATCGCCATCGAGCAAATTACCAATGCCGCCGAGGATTGAGCCTTCGCCTTTTGAGCCGCCACGTTGTGGGGCGTTGGCGAACATGCGGCCAGCGAGGCGCGAGAAGGGTAGGGATTGAATCCATACTTTGCCGGGGCCTTCGAGCCTGGCGAAAAACACGCCTTCGCCGCCGAATATCATCGATTTAATGTTGCCGGCGCGTTCGACATCCATATCTACGGTTGGTTCCATGGCGGCTAAGCAACCGGTATCGACATGTAGGACTTCGCCGGGTTTTAGCTCATATTCTACCAATGTGCCGCCGGCATGGATGAATGCCCAGCCATCGCCTTCGAGGCTTTGCATGATAAAACCTTCGCCGCCAAATAGGCCGGTCAAGATGCGTTTTTGGAAATGAATGCCGATGGAGACGCCTTTGGCGGCGCATAAAAAAGCATCTTTTTGGCAGATGATTTTGCCGCCAATTTGATCGAGCTTAATGGGTATGATGTGGCCGGCATAGGGGGCGGCGAATGAGACTTTGGCTTTGCCGGTGCCTTGGTGGGTGAAAACCGTGGTGAACAAGCTTTCGCCAGTGATGAGGCGTTTGCCAGCGCCTAATAATTTATCGAAAAAACCACCGGACTGATCACCGGATGAGCCATCGCCAAATACGGTGTCCATGGTGATTTCGCTGTTTTTCATCATCATGGCGCCGGCTTCGGCAATGGCGCTTTCGCCAGGGTCGAGCTCGATCTCGACAAATTGCATTTCTTGGCCTTTGATTTCGAAATCGATATCATCGTCTAGACCTGCCTGTGCGGTGTGACGGGCGATTTTTATTTCTGGAATTTGAAAATCTGACATATGTCCCTCGTTATTTTATTGATATCTATGAGTTAGTGTGTAAATTTTAATTTTCAATATATTTCAAATTTAAGGATAGTTAGAAAAATGTCAAAACAAATGATATTGCGCCATAGTGGGCCTTCGCCTTTTTGCAGAAAAGTAGACATTGTGGCTAAGCATCATGGGTTAGATGGGCTGATCACCGCGCAGGATGTGGACATGAATGACGAGGGTGAGACATTGCGCTTGCAAAACCCATTGGGCAAAATACCGGCTTTGATATTGGATAATGGCCAGAATATATATGACAGCCAAGTGATTGTTGAGTTTTTTGATGATATTGGGGCTGGTGCGGCGGTGATGCCGACTGGTGAGGGGCGGATTGAGAAACTGACCCAATATGCGCTGGCTAATGGTATGACTGAGGCTAGCCTGCTGGTGGTTTATGAGGGGCGGATGCGGCCTGATGATAAATATTATCAGGGGTTTGTGGATTATCAATTGAGTAAGATTGGGCGGGGACTTGAGCGCTTGGCGAGTGATTTGCCAAGTTTGGAGCGGCTTGATATTGCTAACATCACCACGGCGGTGATGCTGGAATATATGGATTTGCGGATAAATGATGACTTTAAGAACGGCACGGAGCTTGGCGGCAATAAAGGCATATGGCGTGATAGCCATGTGGGGTTGGCTGATTGGCTGAGTGAGTTTGAAAAACTGTGTCCGTATTTTGGTGAGACGCGGCCTTATTAGTTTGGCGGGGTTCTGCATTTCGGTGTTATGTAATAAATTCTGAATTTCGTGTGCCTTTGTATCCAAGCAAAGGCCATTTCAGTGAGTGCGTGTTTGGCCATTCGCAGCCGCTGCCGTCTAACGCGCGGTCGGCTAGCTCTGCGCGCCTATTGGGTGAAGGATAAGGGGATAGTGGTGGATTTGATTTGATGCTTGGGCGTTGATCTTTTATACTCGGCTAACTTTAAGGACCAAGACATGACACAAACCAATAGCAAATTTTTTGATGACATTGCCAAAGTGACCACCAATATGGTGAGTGCCGCCGAAGGCGTGATGGATGAAGCCAAAGAAATGGCCAAAAACCAAGGTGAAAAATGGGTCAATGAATTAGAGCTGGTGAAGCGCGAAGAATTTGACGTTTTGAAAGAAATGGTCGTGAAGCTAACGCTTGAAAATGCCGAACTGATTAAGCGCATTGACGTGCTTGAGGGTAAAAGTGGGGGTAAGTGATTCATTAGTTGAAGACTCTGCTTTGGACTGCTAAACAAGCTCAAGTGTAAAAACTTGCCGCCGTTAAAACCCACATATCTGGCGTGA
>NVUS02000302.1 GCA_002402005.2 OCS116 cluster bacterium
ACGTGCGGATGGTGCAGGCTTGGCGCTCTGAAAGTTGGGATGACGGGGTTTATTCGATTGTTTCTTTCAGCTTTGAGGAAACCGATGGCAAGACATTGGTAAAACTTGTGCATGCTGGGTTTCCTGCTGGTCAAAAACCGCACCTTGAAGAGGGTTGGCAGAAGAATTATTGGAGCAAACTGGCTGAGAAATTTAACGCTTAACAATTGCCTTAGTGGCATCATTCTCAGCCGATGATCATTATGTCATGACATTGGGGGCATCGCGACCGCTGCGTTGTGGCAATTCACTAATGGCTAAAATGGCTTTGTTGGCGGCGCTTAGGGCGGATTGCACCTCTAGGAAATGATCAGCATCTTGGTTGACATATTGCTCTAGATAGACGCGCAAGGTTGCGCCTTCTGTGCCAGTGCCAGACATGCGGATAACCGCCCTGCCCTCGCCTTTGAAATTAACCCGGATGCCTTGATTGTGGCTGACTGAACCATCGACGGGGTCGGTATAGGAAAACATATCGGCTGATGCCACTTCGAGACCGGCGAAACTTTGGCCGGCTAGTGATGGTAGTTTTGCGGTAAGGTCGCTCATTAGGCTTTGAGCTGCGGCGCTATCGACGGCTTCATAATCATGCCGTGAGTAATAATTGCGGCCATATTCTGCCCAATGTTCGGCGAGAATTTCGGCGACGGATTGTTTGCGGACGGCTAGAATGTTGAGCCAAAGAAGCACTGCCCATAGGCCGTCTTTTTCGCGCACATGGTTTGAGCCGGTACCGGCGCTTTCTTCGCCACATAGGGTGGCTTTGCCGGCGTCTAATAAATTGCCAAAAAACTTCCAACCGGTTGGGGTTTCAAAGCTGGCTATGCCCATTTTGGCGGCGACTTTATCACAGGCGGAGCTGGTCGGCATGCTGCGGGCAACACCGGCTAGACCAGCTTTATAACCTTTGGCTAGGTGGGCGTTGGCGACGAGAACCGCCAAGCTATCGGAGGGGGTGACATAAGCATTTGCGCCGACAATCATATTGCGATCGCCATCGCCATCGGAGGCGGCGCCGAAATCTGGGGCGTTGTCGCTGAACATTTCGTCCATGAGGCCTTTGGCCCAAACGGGATTGGGGTCAGGGTGGTGGCCGCCGAAATCTTCTAGCGGAATGCCGTTAATGACTGTGCCTTTTTGTGCGCCTAGAATATCTTCCAATATCGCGGTGGCATAGGGGCCAGTGACGGCATGCATGGCATCAAAACGCATGGTGAAGCCTGAGGCAAACAGAGCTTTGATTTGATCGAAATCGAAAAGTTGTTGCATCAGAACTTTATAATCGGCCACGGGGTCGACAATTTCGACTTGCATATTGCCAAGACTTTGCGTGCCGATTTCGGCGAGGTTGACATCGGCAGCATCTAGGGTTTTATATTCGGTTAGGGTTTGGGTTTGCACCACCATTTTATCGGTGACTTTTTCGGGTGCGGGGCCGCCATTCGAAATGTTATATTTAACTCCGAAATCCTCATCTATGCCGCCGGGATTGTGGCTGGCAGATAGGATCAGCCCACCATCGGTTTTGTTAAGGCGGATGAGGTGTGAGGCGGCGGGGGTGGACAGCAAACCATTTTGCCCAACAATGACTTTTTTTGCGCCATTGGCAGCGGCCATTTTGAGGATGGTTTGAATGGCCGGTTGGTTGAAATAGCGCCCATCGCCGCCAACCACAAAGCTTTTGCCTTGCGCGCCGTCAATGGCGTTAAAAATCGCTTGAATGAAATTTTCTAAATAATCGGCCTGCATGAAGACGCGGGTTTTTTTGCGTAAGCCAGACGTGCCGGGTTGTTGACCATCTATCGGTGCTGTTTTGACTGTTTTGATATCCATTTCAATCTCCGCTTATTGAGTGACTCCGCGTCCTAAATTACGCATTAAACTGCCAACATTTTTTAATTTGTCGCTGTCGGCAAAATCTTCGACTTCTATGGCGTTGCGCCGCCGCCAATTGGGGTGTTCATCTATCGTGCCCGGTAGATTTGGCGCTTGTTCAACCTCGAAAATATCATCGGCTTGCAAGGCGATCATGTTGGCGGGCGATGTGGCCAATATATTATTGATGCCATCGCGAAAGCCAGCATAATCGTTAGATTTTTCTTGCCCGGCTTGGGTGAGGATGGTTTCGACTTCATAGTCTCTTTGCTGGGTGGCTGTGTTTAATTGTTCATCAGCAATCCAACCTAATTTTTGCCACCAGCCAATGTCGATTTTTTGATGAAAACCCTTGAGTGTTGGCGTATCATGAGTGGCGAAACAGGCTAATGTTTGGGCGTTGAGTTGGGCGTGGGGTTTAAACTCACCTTGCTCATCTTTGTCATATTGCAGCACGCTATAACTGTATAGACCGTGTTGACGCATGGTTTGGCGGAAGCCGTGTGGTACAAGGCCCAAATCCTCACCAACCACCACAGTTTGGGCACGCTCGGCCTCGATGGCGATGACGGCTAAAATGCTTTCAAAAGGTTGTTTGATATAGCCGCCGGGTGCGCCATTGTCGGGCAGCCAATAGCTTCTATTCATGCCCAAAACATGGTCGATGCGCAGCATAGAAGCATGACGCATTGAGGTGCGCAAAGCTTGGCGCAGGGCTTTATATTGCGAGGCTTTTAACTTGGCCGGTGCATAGGCAGTGAGACCCCAGTTTTGGCCGGCTGGGCTTAGATGATCGGGCGGTGCGCCGATGGATACGTGATCTGCCACTGCATCGGATGCGCACCATGTCTCGGCACCGCCGCGGCGCGAGCCGACCGCCAGATCGAGATAAAGCCCCATATTCATGCCATTGTCTAAAGCGTTTTGTTGCACATAGGATAATTGTTTATCGGCGGTATATTGCAACCATTTGTGAAACTCAACCCTTGGCGCCAATTGCATTTGCAAGCGCGGCGGAATTTGGCTGGCTTGGTGCATATCACTTGGCCAGCTACGCCAGTCGCTGCCATAAATTTCGCTGATCGCTTCATATAGGGCAAATAAGGCTAAGTGACTGCCGCCATCGGCACAGAATGCTTTGAAATTTCGGCTGGGTTGATAGGATAGGAATGCGGTTTCTAGTGCCAATTGGTGGCGGGCTTTGTGGCTTGTGTAATCGATAAATTCGGGTTTTTTGGCCGTATAATCACTGGCCGGAACAGCGATATATGCGCTGTTTAAAAAGCCACGATGTGAGGGCGAATAAGGGCTGATAATGTCCTCAACCCAGCCCATGGCATGCACTGGATTGATGCCAACAAAATCTGCGCCTTGATTTGCAAACGCCCCGACCGCCGTGGACAGGTTGGAGAAATCGCCAACGCCAAAATTGCTTTTGCTGTTGAGCGCATATAAGGCCGTGTTGATGCCCCAAATGTTTTGTTTGCCGCTCAGCGCCTCAATTGATGGGGCGCGTTCGGGGGCGCAGATCAGGGTGATTTTTTCGGTTTGGCTGGTGGATTTAACGGTTAAATTGTGAATGCCGGAGGGCATGGAAGGCAATATAATGTTGCCATTCTGCTCATCATCCTGACGGCCAGAAACTGTTGTGCCATCTTCCAATTCGGCATGCCATTCGACATTTTGCAAGTTGAATATGTGGTTGATTTGCCCGGAGGTGATGACGATTTCTTGCGGCAAGCGGCGGGTGGCGTTTTGGGCTTTTATCTCGGCCAAATGCTCGTTAATCATGGCGGCATTGTCGGCCATGATGCCATTGCCGGCCAGCAGAGCTAATTGGGTATCATCGCTGGTTTGTTGAATGTTACGATCTAGATCTTTAAAGCTTGAAAAGATGCCATAATGAGCGGCTAATTTATGAAGGGGGACATTTTTGCTCATCAGGTTGCCCCATTTTCTTTGAGCACAAAGGCCACCACGCTATGGCCTAAAGCTGTGACTGCATCTGGGTCTATTTCGCAGAACTCAAATGCATCTTCGGCTGCGGTGTCAATGGCGCGCATCCAATGGCGATTTTCGGGCGCTTTGGGCAAGATTATTTTGGCATCAGTGGCTTCGCGGTTGTAAATGATGAAGACCATATCAGCATCTGGCTCATAGGATGGGGCTTCGGCGCTGCATCTTAAAGTTAGGCACAAGCTAGATAATGTTGGGTCGCGCCAAT
>NVUS02000303.1 GCA_002402005.2 OCS116 cluster bacterium
CCGCAGATTTAGCCTCATCCCAAACAACGTCCCGACGAAACGGCTTAAAATTCTCATTCATTGTAACTTGATATATATCTTGCGGTTTCACCACCCCAATGGCGGTAAAAGATTGGCATTTTTTCTTGCAGCCCATCTCATATGTAGGTGAATAATAAACCACAAAATCATATGGCTTCACACGTTTCAACTGCGCATTCTTACCATGGCAAACCTGCATAAACCCACCCTCAACACCTTTGTCAACATGATTGGCCGATGCAACCGCCATCCAATAATTCGTCATAGTCATCATCTCCAATATTTAACTATGTTTATAAAACACTCCTACTGTCATTTTCTGTCAGCATCACAAAAAAAGGGCGTCCAAAGCGCCCTTTCCTCTTGCTGTTACATCTCTGTGTTACCCCTGGATGAAACGTCTGCGATATTCACTACCAATATAGACAAATAAACCCGATACCGCTAAGCCGCCCAATAGAGAGATCCATCTTACATGGCTGATAAAATGCCATAACATATCCGGTAATCTTTCAAGAAAAATAACCGCTCCACGCAAATCGTTATCGCTATCAAATTCAAAATCCATATCCGACATTCTAGAATTAAATGCCGCATCTGATGCTATTGAGTGGTCAACAATGCCCTTAAATCTTTGCGAAATAAAATCAGCAACAAAGCTAGTTTGGAAGGCATCAAAACTAAATATCTCTTCAACCGCAATCAAAACAAGCGGAATGACAAATGCCAGCGCAATCGCCCACTTTTTAAAGAATACACTCAGCATCGCCACCCAAGCATAGAAAGGCGCTAGCCATAACAACACAATAACCAATGCAACCGCCAAATAGGCAAACAATTGTAATAAGGTTGAAAGCGCAGTCCACGGCGCGATAACCCCACTGAATTCGTTATAATTAATCAACCCAATAAAATAAGACGCAACGCTTGAGACCACCACCCAGCACAAGATAATCAGCGGAATGACAAGCGTACCAGTAAGCAGCTTAAGCAATAAGATCCGCAAATCACTTATCGGCAGCGATTTCCAAAATAGCAAACCATTATTCTTACGATCGGCCGAAAACGCATCGGCATAATAAAAGAACAATGTGATCAGCATATAAATGCTAAAAAATGCCATACTGGCTACAAATGCCATGATGAAAACCTCATGGAAAGGCACAACATGATTAAAATCCTCAAACCCTAATAATAAGGTTTGAAACGTCACCAGCACAAAAAACAAGGCTACCAATATAGCCGGCGCAGTGAATAATGAGCCTTTATGCTCAATCAATTCTTTTTTTACAATCGCTATGTCAGCTTTTATATTCATTTGTTTATCTCCCCTATTGTTGCATCAAAGCAACGAATAAGTCACTAATATTTGGTATTGAAACTTGTCCATATGCAGCAAGCTTTTCAGCATCAACTTTGTCAAACACCATAACGGTTTGGCCAAATTGTTTGTCTTCGTAAATCGGTTTCAATTCACGCGCTGCAGCCGCATTTTCTTCATTGGTCAGCAATTGCGCATAGCGCTCACTCACCTCATCCATTGGGCAGTTTAAAATAAGCTCCCCTGCCCGCACAAACATCAGGTCCGAGAGTAAAAACTCAATTTCATCAACCTGATGAGTGGTGATGATGATGGTTCTGCCATCATGCATATAATCATCAATCAACTGTTTGAAAAAATTCTTACGGTTGATAATGTCCAAGCCCAAAGTCGGCTCGTCCAATACCAAAATTTTAGCATCAATAGACATTACCAAGGCCAGATGGAGCTGAGCGAGCATACCTTTTGATAAAGATTTAATCTTAGCTTGAAGCTTAATATTCGAGTTCTGTAAATATTCATGGGTTTTCTCCTCATTATATTTAGGGTGAATGTCACTCATCATTTTGATAAGCTGCTTCACTTTTAAAAATCGCGGCAGGCTTGCCACATCCGAAATAAACGCAATGTCTTCCATTAATTTATAACGTTCATCATAAGGCGATTTACCCAAAACACTGATTTCACCTTCATAATCAATCAAGCCCAAAATACTGTTCAAAATGGTGGTCTTACCGGCACCATTATGGCCAATAAGGCCGTAAATTTTGCCTTTTTCAATGCTGAAACTTATGTCCTTCAACACTTGTTCTTTGCCAAAACTTTTCGACAGACCGTTGACTGTAATAAGCTGTTCCATTATGCGCCCGCCTCTTTCTTAATCAATTCTTTCAACTTAATCCCTAACGATTCCAAGCGTTTTAAAATTTGTGGCCATTCATCAGATAAGAATTTTTCACGCTCAACACTGAGCAATTCTTTTTGTGAGTTTTCCATAACAAACATCCCCAAACCACGTTTCTTTTCTATAATTTGCATATCAACTAGCGATTGATATGCCTTTGTTACGGTTAAAGGGTTTACCGATAGCTCCGTTGCCAATTGGCGCACAGACGGTAATGCCTCACCTGATTTTACATTTTCGTTTAAAATCATTTCGACAATCTTCTGCCTAATTTGCAAAAATATCGGCTGATTTTTATTCCATTCATACATTGATTGAATCATCCTTCTGTATATTGGTGTATTAGATAAGTAGTACACTATTAAACTGAGGTCAACAGAAAATTTCAAATTATTTTATTTTAGATTGCAAAACCCAACGTCCTCCCCATATTATAAGCAACATAAATAAGGAAAACACATATGAAAAACTGGGTTAAAAAAACAAGCAGGTTAATCATCAACTCTATATTTGTTGGGGTTTTGGCCTTTGGCGGCGCAACAGCAGCCCAAGCCGAAGAGCCAGATCTCATCTTTAAAAAATCTACAGTGTGGAAGTTTTTAACCCCAGATCATAAATTGGCCGTCTATGCGATTGATGACCCAATCATCAAAGGCGTTGCTTGTCATTTCACCATTCCAGAAAAAGGCGGCGTGTCCGGCATGTTCGGTGTGGCCGAGGAACTTTCGGACATTTCATTGGCCTGTCGCCAAGTCGGCCCGATAGAATTTACAGAAAAATTCGAGCAAGGCGATGTGATGTATCGCAAAAAACGCTCGGTCTTATTCAAAAAAATGCGCATCGTGCGCGGCTGTGATGCCAAACGCAATACATTGGTATATCTAGTATATTCCGATAAAATCATCGAAGGCTCACCCAAAAACTCAACCTCAACCGTGCCGATTATGCCATGGGGCGATCAAATGCCCGCACGTTGCGAAGATTATTTAGAATAGAGCTTTAGAACATCACATTCAAAAAAGGGCAGCCCTTCATTGCGCTGCCCTTTATTTTTTTCACTTGCTGTCAGGCACAGTGATCGCCAATGCCCGCTGCACCGCAGGCCGTGCCAACATCGCATCATACCATCTTTTCACATGTGGGAAATCAGCCAAATCTTGGCCTTGATTCTCATGCGAACGCGCCCAGCCAATAATTGACATGTCAGCAATTGAATATTCACCCGCCACAAACTCAGTCAAAGCAAGCTTGCGATCCAACACACCGTAAAGCCGTGCCGACTCATCCGTATAACGCTTAATGCCATAAGGCACTTGCTCCGGCGCGTATAATCTAAAGTGATGCGCTTGGCCAAGCATCGGGCCAAAACCACCCATTTGCCACATCAGCCATTCTTCAACCACCACCCGCTTACGCTCATCTGTCGGGTAAAATTGCCCGGTCTTGCGGCCTAAATACTGCAATATAGCGCCAGATTCAAATACCGAAATTGGCTCGCCACCCGGTCCATCAGCATCAACAATTGCTGGCATTCTATTGTTTGGTGCAATTTTCAAAAATTCCGGCTTAAACTGATCACCCGTACCGATATTGACAAAATTGACATTATATTCAAGTCCTGTCTCTTCAAGCATAATGGTGATTTTATGGGCATTCGGCGTCGGCCAAATGTGTATTTCAATGGCTGTCATTATAATCCTAACTTAAGTTATATTTTTAATTTCATTCCAATATGCGAAGGCTCAAAGCCCAAACCTCTATAAAAATCATGA
>NVUS02000304.1 GCA_002402005.2 OCS116 cluster bacterium
AACGGTAAGGCTTGCCAGCTTTTTCCATAACTTCGGCATATTTCTTAAATATATCGACAACCTTTTTGGTACGTGGTGTACGCGCCGCAATTTCTTCCCAGAATTTATGCGCTTCATCTTCAACCGTTGCCCATTCTTCATCGGGAATAGACGTCAGCTTCATTTTGGTGCCTTCAACCCGTAGACTGGCTTCACCACCCCAATACCAATGTTGGCGATAATAATGCGAGCTGTCCATAGCAAGGTCAAGTAAGACTTTAAGATGCTCAGGTAGGGCATCATATTTTTCTTGATTGGCAAAGAATGAACCACACCATGCGCCCGATATATTATTGGTCAAGAAATAACTGGTTACATCTGCCCAACCCACTGTATAATCTTCGGTAATGCCAGACCATGCGATGCCGTCAAGCTCGCCAGTTTGCATCGCCACTTCAATATCTTCCCATGGCAATGTCACAGGTACGATGCCAAAACGAGTTAAGAATTTACCCGCAGTTGGGAACGTAAAGATACGTAGACCTTTCAGGTCTTCTAAGCTAGTGATAGGCTTTTTAGTGGCAAAATTGCATGGATCCCAAGAACCAGCATTCAACCATTTAACGCCTTCAACTTCGCCATATGCTTCTTCCCAAATTTCATTCAGGCCATATTGGTTAAACAATACAGGTACATCTAGGCTGTAACGCGTTGCGAATGGAAAATAACCGCCAAATACAGACACATCAACTGGTGCAGCGATTGAGTCATCATCCGATTGCACCATATCGATTTGGCCACGTTGCATAGCGCGAAACAATTCGCTGGTTGGTACAAGTTGGTCAGCATAAAATAGCTCAATGACCATTTCACCATTGGCAGCTTTGTTAAAATCGTCAATCGCTGGTTTGATAACATGTTCAGCCAAAGCGGGGCCAGCATAAGTTTGCAAGCGCCATTTAATGGGCGCATCAGCGGCTTGTACTGCCGGTGCGGCGAGTGTTGAAGCTGCGGCACCTGCGGTGACCAAGCCAGCTTTCTTTATAAAGTCACGTCTATTTGTCATTATTAAATCCCCTTCGTTAAATAATTATGGAAGTTTATCTTCCGTTTAAAATGCCCCTTTTGAGGTTCTTGTTTTTATTCGTCTCTTACTTCATTCATTTCATAATTTAATACGCATAAAACATATTCGGCAGCCATAGGGCAATTTGCGGAAACAGCATTATGATTGCCAATGACAGCACCATAATCGCCACAAATGGAATGACCGAACGGTAAATATCAACAATGCTCACCTCTGGCGGCGCCATGGCACGCATCAAGAATAGATTATAGCCAAACGGAGGCGTCATATATGCAATTTGGCAAGTGATGGTATAAAGCACGCCATACCAAATCAGGTCAAAACCTAACATCTTCACCAATGGGATATAGAGCGGTGCAATAATAATCAACATCGCCGTGTCATCCAAAAACGTACCCATAATGATGAAGGATAGCTGCATCAGGATTAAAATTTCCCACGGGCCAAGGCCAAGCTCGCCAATGAAGAAGCCTTCAATGGCTTTCACCGCGCCAACGCCGTCAAACACCGCACCAAATGTCAATGCCGCCAAGATGATCCACATAAACATGCAGCTCACCCCTAGGCTTTTGCGCGTAGTTTCTTCTATCACTTTCTTAGTCAAACGGCCTTTGAAAAATGCGGCCAAAGTGGCAGCCACCGCACCAACGGCTGAACTTTCAACCAAGCTGGTGATGCCCATTAAAAACAGGCCAGTCATGGAGAAAAAGATAAACAGCGGAATGATGCCAGCTTGCAACAATTTCAACTTATCTTTAAGGCTATATTTCTTCAACTCTTCTTGGCTAATCGCAGGGCCAAGTTCTGGGTTAATGCGACATCTAATCACAATGTAGATAATGAACAAAGCCGCCATCATCAAACCAGGAATCGCGCCAGCAAGCCATAATTTACCAACAGGTTGGCGGGCAATCATGCCATAAAGCACCAACACCACACTTGGCGGCACAAGGATACCGAGCGAACTACCGGCTTGTATCACCCCCGTCACCATGATCTTGTCATAACCTCGTCGGAGCAGCTCTGGCATCGCAATGGTCGCGCCAATCGCCATGCCTGCAACGCTGAGGCCGTTCATCGCGGAAATTAACACCATCAGCAGAATTGTGCCAATCGCCAAGCCGCCATTCAATGGCCCCATCCACACATGGAACATATTATACAGGTCATCGGCAATGCCAGATTCAGACAGCATAAAGCCCATAAAGATAAACAAAGGCAAGGTAAGCAGCGGATACCATTTGAGCAATTTCATCGTGGCGTTAAAGCCAAAATCACCACCACCATCACCATAAAGCAACAGCGCAGCAATCACCGCCACCGCACCAATCGCACCAAATACCCGTTTACCCGTTAACAACATCACCATCATCGATAGGAACATTAATATGGCAATCATTTCATAACTCATGCTGCATCCTCCACCACTTTAATTTCTCTACCCAATACGGTGGCAATGTCCTTAAAAAACACCGCAATCGTCTGCAACAACATCAACAAAACACCCGAACAAATTAGAATTTTTAGCGGTGCCATGTAAGGTGCCCACGCGCTGTAAGAGCGCTCGCCATATTTCAGCGCATAAGCAGTGCTGCCCCAGCCGCCATAAAGCACCATGCCCAAATAAAACATTAAAAACAGCACGGTAAACACATCCACCGCCGCTTTGGTTTTGGGTGACCAATTGGCATAAAGCAAATCCATCCGTACATGTTCATCAAGCTGCATGGCGTATGGCCCGCCTAAAATATAATAGGCCACCATGGTAAACTGCGCCATTTCTAGCGTCCATAAAGATGGTACAAAAAAGGTTTTGGATATCGAGCTATATAACAATATGCCCATGAGCAAGAAAATCAGATACATGGCAAACCGCCCGACCCGATAACTCGCTCTTTCGACATAGCGCACATATAATCTTATGGCGTTTGGCATTAAGTTTCCCCCATTAATTCACCAGCAGCGAGCAGATAATTGGCTAACATTTTGGCCACGCTTTCTTGCATATAGCAATCAGCAATCAAATCGTTACGCACCTCAATCATCACATTGTGCAACCCATGCGGCAAAGCATATTCTTTTAAACTGTGCGTCACACCATCCCGTGGCCCGTAGGGCTGATTGCGCTCAAATTTGTATTTTTCATCATTTTTAGATAGGTCTAATATCTTGTCCGAAAACCGTGCATCTTCATCATGCAAAATGCCAATTTCCACATGCCGGTCTTGGCCATAATATTTTCCAGTAAAACTATGAATGGTCACAATGATTGGCTGGTTTTTATGTTTCAATTCATTCTCGACAACCGCCGAAACCATATCGTGAAACGGCACATAATATTTTGTCGCCCGTTCAGCGCGTGCCGCTGGGCTTAACCCTTGATTGCCAATAATTTCAAAAACTTCGCTCTTGGCCGGAGTGGCGCTTGGCGCTTCTGGCGGGCGGTTACAATCATATACCAAGCGCGAAACTTGTTGCGCCACCAAAGGAGCATTGAGTTTTTTCATCAGCAATTTAGCCAGTGCCAACGCACCCAAATCCCAACCAACATGGCTGCTAATCACCGCTGCATCTAAGCCCAATCCATCCAATTCCGGTGGGATGAATAAAGACGCATGCTCACAAATCAAGATGAATTTAGGCCGTGCGCCCTCGCCGGCATAAGCGTTATGTAGCTTAACAACTGCATTTTCTGCAGATTCTGTTATCTCAACATTCAACGACATGGACAGGCCTAAAAATAGTTAATTTGTAAATATAATTTCAAAATCATCGTCAAGTCAAGGTCGTTTTGTAAATATAATTTCATTATTTATCATTTTTAGCCTATAGTCGGCTTATGAGTGATGAAACAAACCACACAATTGCCGAACGCATCCGCAGCCAATTTGAGGACCTAACCAAGTCCGAACGCCGTTTGGCCGAAGTGATGATGGAAAACTACCCCATCTCAAGTTTAGGCAGCATCACCGCCATTGCCAAAGCGGCTAAAGTTTCAACACCATCTTTGGTGCGCATGGCCAAAAAACTAGGCTTTAACGGCTATCCCGAAATGCAGGAAAAATTGCATCAGGAACTAAAAGACACCATTTCAAACCCGATTGCCAAACATGACAGATGGGCCGAAGGCACCTCAAATACCCACATTCTCAACCGTTTTGCCGATGCGGTGATGGACAATATGCGCCAAAGCCTTGGGCAATTAGATGTGGCAGAATTTGATGCGGTGATAAAATTGCTGATCAATAAAAAGAGCGACATATATGTGGTCGGTGGCCGCATCACCCGCTCATTGGCCGATTATTTCTACACCCAAATGCAAGTGATGCGTGATGGCCTCACCCTGATTGCGCCAAACTCCAACACTTGGGCGCATTATATTATAAATATGCAAGAGGGCGATACACTCATCGCGTTTGACATCAGGCGTTATGAGACCGACATTCTGCATTTGGCCGAAATGGCCAAAAAGAAAAAACTCAAACTGATTCTGTTTACCGATCAATGGGGCTCACCAGTTGGCAAATATGCCGACCATGCATTTCATTCACGCATCGAAGTGCCGAGCGCGTGGGATAGCAACATCGTCACCATGTTTATCCTCGAATCTCTGCTTGCTGGTGTGCAAAGCGCCACTTGGGAAGATACCAAACGACGCATGAAAACTCTCGAAACTCTGTTTGACCATACGAAACTATTTGATACTCAGTAGAATCATAACTAGGATACAGTCATCGCCTGTTTATAGATTTAATTTATAAATTGCATAACTACCATACTAGTGTTAAACCTGATGAAATTACAAGAGACTCAAGAGATCCTATGTCAGATATTATAAGCCAATTGCGCGCCGTTAAAACCGTTCCCGTCATCCGCACCAGCACCGCCAAAGCCGCCGAGCGCGCGGTCGACATTTTGGCCGAACAAGGCTTTACCTGTTTTGAACTGACCATGACCACACCAGACGCGGTCAATATCATTAAAAACCTATCACAAAAATCCGGCATATTGGTTGGCGCTGGCACTGTGCTCAACCAAGCCGATCTGCATGCCGTGGCTGATGCTGGTGCAAAATTCATCGTCTCCCCGGCCATTGTCGATGGCATGGCCGCCGATTGCAAACAACTTGGCCTGCCCTATATGCCCGGCACATCAACCCCGACCGAAGTTTTGCGCGCCCATACAGATGGCGCAGAAGTGGTCAAACTCTTCCCCGCCGGCCTACTCGGCGGCCCCGCATTTGTGAAAACCATGTTGTCGGTTTTCCCTGACATTATCTTCATGCCCACCGGCGGCGTCACGCCCGAAAATATGCTCGATTATCTCGCTGCTGGCGCATTATGTGTGGGTATGGGCGGCAATCTGGTTAACGATAAAGCTCTACAAGCTGGTGATGATGATGTCATCCACCAAGCCGCACAACAAGTACAAGCCATTTTGGCAGGAGCAGCTTCATGAACCAACCAGATATTTTGTGCATCGGCGAGCCATTGGCCGAATTTGTGCGCCGCGATGATGCGATTGGCGAAAATAACGACCATGGCCCATTTTACAAACAAGGTTTTGGTGGCGATACATCCAACGCAGTCATCGCCGCAGCCCGCCAAGGCACGTGCACCGGCTACATCACCGCCTTGGGCGATGACCCGTTCGCCAAAGGCCTTATAGATTTATGGGGCAGTGAGAATGTCGATACCGAATATGTCACTTTAAGTGAACATGCCCCCACCGGTATATATTTTATCGACCCCGTGCCTGATGGTCACGAATATACTTATTTCCGCAAAAACAGCGCAGCGGCCTTAATGACGGCTGATGATTTGCCGCTCGATTACATTGCCAGCGCCAAAGTTTTGCACATTTCGGGCATTAGCTTGGCCATTTCGCACAGCGCCCGTGATATGGTTTTTGCCGCCATCAAACATGCCAAAGCCAATGGTGTTATGGTCAGTGTTGATACAAATTTACGGCTTAAATTATGGTCATTAGAAGATGCCCAAGCCGCCATCCACCAAGCCATGCAAGACATTGACATCGCCCTACCAAGCTATGATGATGCCACCCTGCTCACTGGCTTAACCGACAATGATGAGATTATCGATTTCTACCATGATTTGGGCGCGAAAATTGTTGCGCTAAAATTAGGTGGCGATGGCTGTCGTCTGTCCTATGACGGCAAACGCGTTGACATTGCGCCCTTCCCGGTCGAAGCGGTTGACAGCACGGCCGCCGGCGATACATTTGGCGGCACTTTTTTGGCACAATATTTAAAAACAAATGATGCCGAACAAGCCGCAAAATATGCCTGTGCCGCCGCTGCCATCTGCGTCACCAATTATGGCGCGGTCGATGCCATTCCGCACCGCGCACAAGTCGAAAAAATGCTCGAAACTGCTGGTGATGGCAGCGCCGTGCAAAGTCTCAGCCTTGCCGCATCCAAAATACAAGATCTACTCTAGATCATAACTTTTACGGAAATTCGCTATGTTATTGAATGAAAATAGATTATTCCCCACCAATGCCGACACCCGCAGCATTGCCAAACGTCTATTTGCTGAGATTGAAAATCTACCAATCATTTCACCACATGGCCATACCGACCCAGAATGGTTCGCCAAAAACCAGAATTTTGACGACCCTGCACAATTGCTGATTGTGCCTGATCACTATATTTTCCGTATGCTGCTCTCACAAGGCATCAAGCTCGAAGATTTGGGCATTGCCGATACCAAAGGTGTGGTCAAACAATCAGATGGCCGCAAAATCTGGCAGCTATTTGCCGAGAATTACCATCTGTTCCGCGCAACCCCGACAAGATTGTGGCTCGATTATACCTTCCAAAATCTATTTGGCTTTGCCGAGCGCTTAACGGCGCTGAATGCCATGGATTATTATGATAAAATCGCCGAGGATTTAACCAAAGATAGCTTTAAACCTCGCGCTTTATACGATCAATTTAACATTGAATGCTTAAGCACCACCGAAAGCCCGCTCGATCCGCTCATTCATCACCAAGCGATTCAGGATAGCAATTGGTCTGGCCGGGTTATTTCATCATATCGGCCTGATATTGTTGTCGATCCAGATACGCCTAACTTCAAACAAAATGTACACAAATTTGGCGAAATTACCGGCGAAGATATTGTTACATGGGATGGTTATCTAGCCGCCCACCGCAACCGCCGGGCTTATTTTAAAGCATTGGGCGCAACCACCACCGACCATGGCCACCCAACCGCCCGCACAGTTGATTTACCAAAAGACAAAGCCGCCCAGCTCTATGAGAACGTCATCATGGGCAAGGCCTCTAAAGACGAAAAAGAAGTTTTCCGCGCCCAAATGCTCACCGAAATGGCCGGCATGAGCTGCGAAGATGGCTTGGTGATGCAATTGCATTGCGGCTCACACCGCAGCCATCATAATGGCATATTCAACCAGTTCGGCGCCAATATGGGCACTGACATTCCGCAACGCATCAATTATGTAACCTCACTCAAACCCTTGCTCGATAAATATGGCTTTGACCCCAAACTCACGCT
>NVUS02000305.1 GCA_002402005.2 OCS116 cluster bacterium
GCGCCGCCATGCATGGCCTCGCGGTCAATATCAACATTGTGGGCTTTGAGATGAGCGCGCATTTCATCATGATCGAACGGGCTGAGAGCGATGCAGACATGGTCGACATTGCGGCCACCGGCAACTGGTGGAATGGCACCGGCTGCACCTTCATGCGTGATGTCCCACAAAACAATTAATGATGCACCACACCAGACTTGCTCCATGCCCAATGTGGGGTAGGAATAGCCGACGGTGCAGCCTAAAACATCTTCGTAAAATTTGAGTGCTTTTGGCATATCATCGACGATGAATACGATGTGATCAAGTCCGACTAAGCTGAATGGTGGTTTGTTTGACATGTTTTCTCTCTTTTTATTTTACTATGTTACGTAACTCTATCCCGAACCTCTGGTGTGAGGCAAGCGCGGCTAAGTGTCGTCCTGTTGGGCAGAGCAAGCAATGTGGAACATCGCGCAGGGTTACATATAAATCAGAATAGAAAGTAATGTTTTCTATCCGGTAAGGTTTGCGCCGAAGCTTTGTACCAAGCTGCCTGTGACCAGATTCCAGCCATCTACCAAGACGAAGAAGATGAGTTTAAATGGCAATGAAATAATCACCGGAGGCAGCATCATCATACCCATCGACATCAGGATTGAGGCCACCACCATATCGATGACGATGAACGGGATGAAGATGAGAAAGCCAATTTCGAACGCGCGGCGTAGCTCGCTAATCATAAAAGCTGGGATGAGGGTGATGGTTGAAACATCTTCAGGTGTTTCGGGCAATTCTTGCTGAGCAATGTCTAGAAACAGCCGCAAATCTTTATCGCGCACATTGGCTAGCATAAATTGTTTGAAGGGTATGATGGCGTTTTCGAAGGCTTCTTGCAATTCCATCGTGCCTTCGGTGAGCGGTTTTATGCCGGTTTCATAGGCAATTTCGAACACTGGCGCCATGATGAAGGCAGTGAGGAATAAAGCCAGAGAGATGATGACACTATTGGGCGGTGAGGTTTGCACGCCCATGGCGGTACGTAATAATGATAGAACAATCACCACACGGGTGAATGAGGTGATCATCACCAATATAGACGGTGCGAGTGATAAGATGGTGATCAGCGCGATGATTTGTAGCGCTTGATCGGTTAAGCCCAAACCGTCGGTGAATGAGATGGTTAAATCTTCGGCAAAGGTTTCGCTGGCGCTGAGGGCAGCAAAAAACAGCGCTAAAAACAGCGGCAATGTTATGATGATAAAGCGCCGTATATATTTAGCGATGGGCTTTTTGAAAGGCATGGACTGGGGTTTTCTGGTTTACGGCTTTGATTTATTTTTCGGGCTCAGCAAGGGCTTTGGCATCTTGCAACTTGTCTTTAATGTCTTTTAAATCCGAATTGGAGGGGCGTTTGTCTTTAAATTCAAGATCGCTTTGCAAATCGTCTTCTATTTGCGTTTTGGTATCTTGCTTTTTAATATTTGCAGATTTTTCTTCAACCGGTTTTGGAGTTGGTTTTTTGGTTGGTACGGCAAGGCTAGGCTCATCATTGACTGGCTCGGCTTTTACGCCGCTAATGTCTGGTTGCGGTGTTTTGTCAATTTTAAGTGCGCCGGAGGCCGGGGTGGTGATGCTGCCGACTTGTTTGGCTGCGGTTAACTCATCTTTGGCTGCGGTTAACTCATCGGATTTTTGTGCGGTGTTGCGTGCGGCGGGCTCTACGGTTTCAATAAGTTGTGAATGGGTTTCGCCCAATAGAATCACATGGCGTAGATTGTCACGGCCAATGATGACCACTTTGGTTTTTTGGTCTATTGGCAAAACTTCTTGAATGAATAGGCTTGAGGATTTGCTGTTAAATATGTCATCATGCTGGGCGCTGACGCGGGCTTTGTTTTTGGTGACACGCTTTAAAATATAGGCAATGGCCAAAATAAGAATGACAATGGCGGCCAAGGCGCCAAAATATTTTGTATAGCTGATAAGATCCATAATGTCCTCAATTTAAATTAACATCAGTACTAGCTGATTCTAATAAGTTAATCAAAAGTTAATATACTAGGAAAAAACCGCCAGAATGTGGTGATTTTATGGGCGTAAATAAAAGATTTGCAAATCATTAATAAGATGTTAACCATAAGCAGGGCAAAATCTACCTATCTAGATTCGCCTCATATCTATATTTAAATAAGGACTGTGGCGGTATTTATTTAGAACATTATGGATATGGAATTAAAATTAGAGGCAGGACACCCGCTTGATCGGTAATTTAAAAATTTTCTCGTTGTTAAAGACGCGTATGCAATGGCATCAATCCAACCAAGTTGTGATTGCTGAGAATATTGCGCATGCCAATACACCTGGATACAAGGCGCGGGCGATGACCGAACCTGATTTTAAAGCCATTTTGCAGCGTGAGCGTGAAAACGGTTTTAGTGCATCGACGTTAAAACGTACCAATGGCATGCATATGCAGGTTTCGGGCGAGCAAGCGGATGCCGGGCAAGCTGAAGAAGCTTCCCATTGGGAAGTGACACCCTCTGGCAACAGTGTTGTGCTTGAAGAAGAGATGATGAAATTGGCCGAAAACCAATTGAACTACCAAACGGTGACGTCGCTTTATGCCAAATCCCTTCGGTTGATGAAAATTGCGGTTGGTAAATAGAGGTATTAAATTATGAACATTATGAAATCTATTATGGTGGCTGCCACTGGCCTTCGGGCGCAAAGTAGCCGTATGCGGGTGATATCAGAGAATATTGCCAACGCCCATTCGACCGCAGCGACACCGGGTGGTGACCCGTTTCGGCGGAAAATATCGACCTTTAAAAAGGCTTATGATGAAGAGCTGAACGCCAACACCGTGGTGGCTGGCCGCATCATTAAAGACCAAAGCGCGTTTGAATTGAAATATGACCCAAGCCATCCGGCTGCGGATGACCAAGGTTATATTAAATTATCCAATGTCAATGAATTGGTAGAAATGGCCGATATGCGTGAAGCGCAAAGAAGTTATGAAGCCAATTTGAATGTGATTACTTCATCGCGCCGGATGATGAGTAAAACCATCGACATTTTAAACATTTAACCTTTATCGCGCCCTGATGGGGCGAAATAGCTAACAGAAGTGAGCAAAATAATGGTTGCCAATAGTATGCAAGTGAGCCGCGCCTATATGAACGCGCTGAATAGTGTGGGCAATGGTGACTCTAAACCAATGGGCATGGTCGAAACCGGTTCTGACCAAGGCGGTTTTGGCGCTATGGTCAGCGATACGGTTAACCAAATTGTGACTGCTGGGCAAAATGCTGATGATAAAATGATTCAACAAGCTGTTGGTAAAGTTGATGTTGTTGATGTTGTGACTGCCGTTGCTGAAACCGAAGTGGCGGTTCAGACTCTGGTTTCTGTAAGAGACCGTGTAATTTCTGCATATCAGGATATACTACGGATGCCGATTTGATTCTTTTTGATTCGAATTTGGACATGATGCAGGTATATGGATGGCTGAGCTATGAATGGTGCGGAAATATTAGATTATGCACGTGATGCAGTTTATGTGATGTTGCTAATGGCAGGCCCGGTTATGGTGGTTGCCTTACTGGTTGGCTTGGTCATCGCTTTGTTCCAAGCCCTAACCCAAATTCAAGAAATGACATTGGTATTTGTACCCAAAATTGTAGCGATATTTTTTGCTTTGATTTTGCTTTTGCCATTTATGGCCTCTACCCTGGCTGGTTTTATGACCAGAACGATGGAAAATATCATCATTGTGGGTGGGACGGTTTAAAATGACCTTGGATTTTTTACCGCAACTTGCATTTGTCTATTTGCTGTTATTTGGGCGCATTGGTGCGATTATTATGTTGTTGCCGGGCTTTGGCGAAGCCTATGTCTCGACCCGTATTCGGCTTATTTTTGCGCTTTTGCTGACCTTGGTATTTTACCCGATGTTGAATGTAAGTTTTGCGCTGATACCTGAAAGTCTGAGCGGCGTGTTTATGCTGATGATGCAGGAAATATTGATCGGCTTATTCATCGGTGCCTCGATTAAATTATTTATGAGTGCGTTGGGCATGGCCGGCATGGTAGTGGCAATGCAAACAGGCCTAGGTTCGGCAATGAGTTTTGACCCCAATCAAGGTAGCCAAGCGCCGTTTTTTGCCACCATATTGAATTTAATGGCGGTGACGTTGATTTTTGTGACCGATTTGCATCATTTGTTTTTTAGGGCGATGATTGATTCTTATGCGCTGTTTCCGACCAATTCGAGCGAATTTATTCCGATTGGTGATTTTGCGGCGATGGCGATGGAGAGCATTTCGCGCAGTTTTTACCTGGCAATGCAAATGTCTGCACCTTTTATATTATATGGTGTGGTGTTTAATGTTGGCTTGGGCATTTTGGCCAAGCTTATGCCGCAAATTCAAATTTACTTTGTGGCCATGCCGGCCAATATTGGCATTGGCTTTATATTGATGATGTTGCTGGTTGGCAGCATGGTGACCTGGTTCTTAGACAGATTTGGCAGCATGATGCTGGAGTTTGTGATATGATGTTACAAATGAAACAATGGCTTGGTTTTGCGTTTTTGGCTGAAATTCGAAAAGGAATTCTAAATGGCTGAAGGTGATGACGGCGAAAAAACTGAAGAGCCGACCCAAAAGAAATTAGACGATGCGTTTAAAAAAGGCGACATTGCCAAAAGCCAAGAAGTGAATTTATTTTTTGGTTTGCTGGCGGCGACTTTGGGTGTTTCGGCGATGTCGACCGGTATGAGTAGCGATGTGATGATGATGTTGCGGCGTTATATTGCCATGCCACATGATATATTGGTTGATGAGGCGAGTATTTTAATTTTGACCAAGCAGATTTTTATGGGTGCTGGTGCGGTTTTGTTTTTGCCATTGCTGCTATTTATGGTGGCCGGGGTTGCGGGCAATTTGGTGCAACATAAGCCATTGATGACGACTGAAAAAATTAAACCCAAATTGAATAAGATTTCATTATTTGCTGGGGCGAAGCGGCTATTCTCTGGCCAATCAGTTGCCAATTTTTTAAAAGGCTTATTTAAACTGGTGGTGGTGACCTCGCTAATTATTTGGGCGGTATTACCGGATAAGGAAATGCTCAATCAGCTGATGACGGCTGATTTGAACCAATTGCTGTATATTATTTTGGACATGGTGATTAAAGTTTTTATTGTGGCTTTGGTTGCGATGGCGCCGATTGCTTTGGCTGATTATTTATACCAAAAAGCCACCTGGATGAAAAAACAGCGCATGAGCATAAAAGAAATTAAAGATGAATATAAACAAATGGAAGGCGACCCGCTGATCAAAGGCAAGATTAGGCAGTTGCGGATGGAACGTGCGCGTGGGCGGATGATGGCCGAAGTGCCAAACGCCGCCGTGGTGATTACCAACCCAACTCATTATGCGGTGGCGCTTAAATATGATGAAGGCATGCCAGTGCCGATTTGTGTGGCCAAAGGTGTGGATGCGGTGGCGTTGCGCATTCGCGAAGTGGCCAAGGACAATAACGTGACGATTGTTGAGAACCCACCATTGGCGCGGGCTTTATATGCCAGTATTGAGCTTGAAGAAGAAGTGCCGGGCGAACATTTTAAAGCGGTTGCACAAGTTATCGGATATGTTATGCGTTTGAAGGGTAAAATGCAGTGAGCGGACTGATTCGTAATGGCATGATGCCGGGCGAATGAATGTGATGAATTTTAACGGTGATATTTTATGAGTGAAACAGATTTGGCCAAGGCCGATATGCCCAATTATGAGCAGCTTATTGGCCAGTCTATGAATTACAAAAGGCGTGGCTGGGGCTTTGTTTTATTTGTATTTTTACTGAGTGGTGCCGCGGCGCTCATTCTTAATTATTTTGAGATGAAATTCAGCCTTGTGGTTAATATATTTTTGACCTTGTCGGGTGTATTTGGGCTGATATGGTTTGTGCTCTATGTGGCCGGTTATGCGCGCTTTGGACTTGATGAAGTGGCAACGCCAAGTTTTGCCGGCGTGGCTGATGGCCTAAAAGACGCCATTGTGATCACTGCCAATGATGGCAGTGTGGTTTATTCTAATGATGCTTATGTGAAATTGGCTTATCGCGGCAATCGCGATAAAAATAACGGCCTAAACCCGCCCGAAATTGCTTTTGCTGGCAACCGAGAAATTAGCGAAGAATTATATAAATTGGCCAATGCGGCCAAAAATGGCCAAGAATACTATGCCGAAATGCGCCTAAGAATGGCCACTGACCCCATGCCGAATGACAATGGCATCGTTAAAAAAACTGACATTGGACAACCCAATTCGTTATGGGTTTCGGCGCAGGTGACTAAGATTGCTTCGGGCAATTTTAAGGGCGGGGCTTTGTGGCAGATTCAGGACATTTCGAACCGATCTGAACGCCAAGAAATAATGATTAACAAGTTGAAACAGACCATTGATTATTTGGATGAAGCGCCAGTTGGCTTTTTATCGAGCCGGCCAAATGGTGATATATCATTTATAAACCATACATTGGCGCATTGGCTAGGCGGAAAACGTGCTGTTGAATTTGAAAAAAACAAATTAAAACATGTGGTTGGTGACAATGGAGCTATGGTTTTAAACCATAAAAGCTTGAATTATAAAGCCAATGACAATGTGAATATTGACCAGACATTGCATGTTGATTTTATTAAATCTGACGGGACAAGTTTTGCGGCTAAGATTCTACACCGGGTGAAGGTGGAGCAAGGCGAAGTGAAAAAAATAAGTTCATTTGTTATGCCGGAAGTGAATTTAAATGACAAATTGAGCGATATGAATGCCGACATATTATTCTCAAGATTTTTTAACTATGCGCCATTGGGCATGGCGGCATTGGATGAAAACGGGGTTATATTGACTGCCAACCCAGCTTTTAACCGGATGTTTGATGGCAAAAAGGTGATTAATAATTCGCTTAAGGATTTGATGGCGAATGACAGCCAAAAATCTATCGAACGAGCGATTGAACAAGCGAAAATTGGTAAAATTGAAGCGGTGCCAATTGATTTTTCTTGCGGCGAAGACGAGAAGAATAGTGGCCAGCTATTCTTTAACCGTGTGCATGCTGAGGTTGGTAAAACTGAAGATGAGGCCGCCAATGTGCAATTGATTGCCTATCTATTGGACACAACTGAGCAAAGAACCCTTGAGGCGCAATTTGCCCAAGGGCAGAAAATGCAAGCCATTGGCCAACTGGCCGGCGGCATTGCCCATGACTTTAACAATGTATTGACTGCCATTTTAGGCAATTGTGAGTTGCTATTGTCGAACATTAGATCATCTGACCCGACATTTGCCGATTTGATGGGTATTAAGAGCAATGCTAACCGCGCTGCGGGGTTGGTGGGGCAATTGTTGGCTTTCTCTCGCCGCCAGACATTGCGCCCAAGCTTAGTGGCTCTGTCGGATCTATTGTCTGAAATGCGATTGTTATTTGACCAGCTTAAGGGCAAGAATGTCAATATCAGCATTCATCATGGCCGGGAATTGGGCTGGGTGAAGGTTGACCATAACCAACTTGAGCAAGTGTTGATGAATTTGGTAGTGAATGCTGGTCACGCAATGCCCAAAGGTGGCGAAATTGAGATTGGAACATCGAATGTGAGCGCGCGGGAAGTGCGAGAGCTTGACCGTAAAGAAATGGAAATTCAGGATTATATTCTAATTAAAGTCAAAGACAATGGTAGCGGCATGTCCGATGAGGTGCAGCGCAAAATATTCTTGCCATTCTACACCACCAAAGAGATTGGCAAGGGCACCGGGCTTGGTTTATCTACAGCTTATGGCATTATAAAGCAAACCGGCGGCTATATATATGTGGAGAGTGAAGAAGGGGTTGGTACTGAGTTTTATATCTATCTACCGAGGCAATATCCTGATGAAGCAACGCTGAAGGAAATGAGTGCCAAAAGCGTGAGAAAAATTGAGAAGTTAAAAGATCTTTCGGGCAAGGGCACGATTTTATTAGTTGATGATGAAGAAGGGGTGCGCAGCTTTGCAGTGCGCGCCTTGCAAGCCCGTGGTTATGATATGCTGCAGGCCGAAGACGGCATTGAGGCGCTTGAGCTACTGGAGAGCTATGAAGGCAAGATTGATTTGATTATATCGGACGTGATGATGCCGGGTATGGACGGGCCGACCATGTATAATAATTTGCCGGAAAAATACAAGCAAGTGACGACTATATTTATGTCTGGCTATGCCGAAGAAGTGTATCGTGACCAGATTGCTGAAGATGCCAATATTGGCTTTTTGGCCAAACCGGTTGGCATTAAAAAGCTGGCGGAGACGGTGAAATTATATATAAGTGAAGACGAATAATATTTTACTGTGAACAAAATTAGAACAATTGTTGTTATCTGTTTTATTTCAATGTGTTGACAAGGGTTGACATTAAGGAACAAAAAGAGTACATTTGGGTTAATATTTTCTAGAACATTCGGGTAAGGGAAGAATATGGATAAAAGTAAAGCATTGGCGGCAGCCCTAGGACAGATTGAAAAAAACTTTGGCAAAGGCTCTATTATGAGGCTTGGTAAAGACAAGCAAGTGGTGGAAATTGAGTCAATTTCTACAGGCTCTATTGGGCTTGATATTGCGCTTGGCATTGGCGGTTTGCCGAAAGGCCGTGTGGTCGAAATTTACGGTCCAGAATCATCTGGTAAAACCACATTGACCTTGCATTTGATCGCGGAAGCGCAAAAAGCTGGTGGTGTGTGTGCATTTATTGATGCTGAACATGCGCTTGACCCTATATATGCCAGAAAACTTGGTGTGGATTTAGATGAATTGCTGATTTCGCAGCCTGATAATGGCGAACAAGCGCTGGAGATTACTGATACATTGGTGCGCTCGGGCGGTCTGGATGTTTTGGTGATTGACAGTGTGGCCGCATTGACACCAAAAGCTGAACTTGAAGGCGATATGGGCGATAGCCTGCCGGGTTTGCAAGCGCGTTTGATGAGCCAAGCTTTGCGTAAACTAACGGGCAGTATCTCTAAATCCAATACAATGGTGGTTTTCATTAACCAATTGCGGATGAAAATTGGTGTGATGTATGGTAACCCAGAAGTGACAACTGGTGGTAATGCGCTTAAATTTTACGCCTCTGTACGCTTAGACATCCGTAAGGGTGCAGTGATTAAAAATAAAGACGAAGTGGTTGGCAATTTGACCAAAGTGAAAGTGGTTAAAAACAAAGTGGCACCACCATTTAAATTGGTTGAATTTGACATCATGTATGGCAAAGGCATTTCTAAAATTGGTGAATTGGTTGATATGGGTGTGAATGAAGGGGTGGTTGAAAAATCGGGCTCTTGGTATTCTTATGACAGCCAACGCATTGGCCAAGGCCGCGAAAATGCTAAAAAGTTTTTGGCTGATAACCCAGAAATTGCTGATAAAATTGAAAAATTGATTAAGGATAAAGCTGGTTTGAACGGCCCGGAGAAAGCCGCTGATGTTGCGGAAAAGGCTGGTAATGTTGAACAGCTAAATGCAGGTTAAGCACTGAAAATATTCACAAGCATATGAAAGGAGATGGAAACATCTCCTTTTTGCGTTTTGAACATTGAAATCATTGGTTTTACTGGCTATAAGCATAGAAAGTTAATTTGAAGATAAGCCATAAATAGGCTGTGTGAGTGTAATAATATGTCAACAGTGAATGAAATTCGTAGTAAGTTTTTGGATTATTTTGAAAAGAATGATCATAAAATCATATCATCCGGCCCATTGGTGCCGTTAAACGACCCGACTTTAATGTTTGCCAACGCGGGTATGAACCAATTTAAAAATATATTCACTGGTGTCGAAAAACCAGATTACCCACGTGCCGTTACATCGCAAAAATGTGTTAGAGCTGGCGGTAAACATAATGATTTGGACAATGTTGGTTATACCGCGCGGCATCACACATTTTTTGAAATGTTGGGTAATTTTTCTTTTGGTGATTATTTTAAAGAACAAGCAATCACCATGGCTTGGGATTTGCTGACCAAAGAATATGGTTTGAATAAAGATAAGCTTTTAGTAACGGTTTATCATACCGATGACGAAGCGGCTGAAATTTGGAAAAAAGTTGGTGGATTTAGCGACGATAAAATTATCCGCATTCCGACCAATGATAATTTTTGGACCATGGGTGATACAGGACCATGTGGTCCTTGCTCTGAGATTTTCTATGACCATGGCGATCACATTTGGGGTGGCCCTCCAGGTAGTAAAGATGAAGATGGCGATCGGTTTATTGAAATTTGGAACTTGGTTTTCATGCAGCATGAAAATTTAGCTGATGGTAGCCGGGTTGATTTGCCGAAACCGTCTATCGATACCGGTATGGGGCTTGAACGGCTATCTGCATTGTTGCAAGGCAGCCATGACAATTATGAAACGGATATGATGCAAGCGCTCATTAACGCTTCTGCCGAATTTAGTGGTGTTGATGCCAAAGGCGATCACAATGTATCGCATCGGGTGATTGCTGACCATTTGCGCAGTGTGAGCTTTTTGATTGCGGATGGTGTATTGCCATCTAATGAAGGGCGTGGTTATGTTTTGCGCCGCATCATGCGCCGCGCCATGCGGCATATTGAAATGTTGGGCGTTAAAGACCCGATGATGTATAAATTATTACCTTCACTCATCACCCAAATGGGGCAAGCTTTCCCTGAATTGGTGCGCGCCGAAGCGTTGATTAGTGAAACTATGAAATTGGAAGAAACCCGCTTTAAGAAAACCCTCGATAAGGGGTTGAAAATTCTTGATGACGAGACGGCTGATTTGGGCGAGGGCGGTGAGCTTGATGGTAGAGTGGCGTTTAAGCTTTATGACACTTATGGGTTTCCGTTTGATTTAACGGTTGATGCATTGCGTGAACGTAAAATGACTGTCGATAAAGATGGGTTTGACGTGGCGATGGAAGAACAGCGCACCAAAGCACGCGCCAATTGGAGCGGCGCTGGTGGTGAAGCTGAAGAAACCATTTGGTTTGATATACGTGACCGGCTGGGTTCCACCGAATTTTTGGGCTATAATTCTGAAAAAGCCGAAGGTGAGCTTTTGGCAATTTTAAAAGATGGTGAACTGGTTGACAAAGCTTCGGTTGGTGATGAGGTTGCGTTGATTTTAAACCAAACTGCATTTTATGCCGAATCAGGTGGCCAAGTGGGTGACCATGGTGTGATGAGCCATGATGGAGTGAAAATTGAAATCAGCAATGTATTGAAAAAAGTTGGCGATCTATTTGTGCATTATGGCAAAATTGTCATTGGTGAATTGGCGGTTGATGATGGTTTGATTTTAGAAGTGAATTCTGAACGCCGCCGCTCTATCCGCTCTCACCATAGCGCTACGCATTTATTACATCAGGCTTTGCGTGATCGATTGGGTGACCATGTGGCGCAAAAGGGCTCGTTGGTATCGGATGAACGTTTGCGGTTTGACTTTAGCCATACAAAGCCGGTTACGGATGTGGAATTGGCTGAAATTGAATTGGTGGTCAATCGTCATATCATTGAGAATAGTGAAGTTGTAACGCGGGTGATGGATCAGGAAGACGCCGTGAAATCTGGCGCGATGGCATTGTTTGGCGAAAAATATGGCGATGAAGTGCGTGTGGTTAGCATGGGTTTTGGCTCTGATGCTGACACAGCCTATTCGGTTGAGCTTTGTGGCGGCACACATGTGAAACAAACCGGTGACATTGGGTTGTTGAAAATTGTAAGCGAAACTTCGGTTGCATCTGGTGTGCGGCGGGTTGAAGCTTTGACGGCTGATAAAGCTCAGGCTTATTTGAATTTGCAGGACCGACGTGTCAAAGATGCTGCCAATGTTTTGAAAACCAGCCCGGATCAAATGGCCGAGCGTGTATCGCAGCTGGTGGCTGAACGTAAGCAGTTGGAAAAAGAATTGGCTGATGCCAAACGCCAAATCGCATTGGGCGGTGGCGGCGTGGCTGAGGCTGCACTTGAGACCATTAATGGCATGAATTTTGAGGGCCGGGTGATACAGGGCATTGCGGCTAAAGAATTGCGTGGTATTGTGGATGAAGCTAAGAGCAGACACGGCAGTGCAATCATTGCGGTTATTGGGATTAGTGAAGAAGGCAAAGCCGGCATTTCTGTTGGTGTGACGGCAGACTTGGTTGATAA
>NVUS02000306.1 GCA_002402005.2 OCS116 cluster bacterium
CGGGATTCTATCGGTTTGGCTTTTGCAACAGTGAGCGGCCGAAAATAACCAAAACTATACCGCCCAAAATGATGATGGTGGCGATGATGAGCCTTAGTGATATGCTTTCGTTGACAAATAGCACCCCGCCAATGGCGGCGATGACAGGCACTGATAATTGCACGACGGCGGCGGTGGTGAGTTGTAGGTTTTTAAGCGCGGCATACCAGATGGCATAACCAATGCCAGAGGTGAGTGCGCCTGAAATGGCGGCATAAAATAGACCCTGCCAGCTGAGGCTGATATGGGCGAGGTTGAGCACCATTAAAAAACCGACAAATGAAACGGCGCGCAGAAAATTAAACGCGGTATCGACCAGCGGGTTGAGACTATCGCGGCCACGGACTGAATAAACACCCCAGCCGATGCCGGCCACTGACATAAGAATAAAGCCATAAAGTGAGGGTGAGCCGAGGTTGGGATAGATGAGGTAAATGAAGCCGACAAAGGCTAGAATTAAGCCTGCCCATTCGCTGAAGTGTAGTTTTTTGCCGGAAAATAGTGACATGACTATCATGGTGATTTGCACCACGCCGAACAATATGAGTGCGCCGGTTGCGGTGTCCAACACTATATAAGCGAAGGAAAAACAGCTGGCATAGAGGAATAGCATAAAGGCTGATGTCCAACTGCCGCGGGCTTCAACCTCGAATAGCAATGCGTGCTGATAGAGGGATTTGATGGGGTATCTAACCTCGGTTTGCGGTGGGGATTTTAGCCTGAGGATGAGCACCAGAATGAACAGCATAACCGCGCCAGAAATGAGCCTGACGGTGGTGAAGGTGGCGGGGTCTATAATCGGTGCTTCGAGTGCCAAACGCGCCAAAACAGAATTGGCGGCGAAGGCGATGAGCGCCAAAATGGTGGCTATGATGGTTTTAGACATGGGTGACAGGCTAGCTTTTTTTGTGGGCATTAGAAAGTAAATTAAATGTCAGCCGGCCATTTGTAGAAAATATCCCATTGTTCTTGATGGGTTTCGGCAAAGCCGCAATTTTGATAGAATTTATTGGCCGGGCTGTTGCGTAAGGCTTGTAATTTTATTGGTTTGTTTTGGCGGGCGGCAATGGTTTTTATATGCTTTATGATGGCTTGGCCGAGGCCTTTGCCTTGACATTTGTTGAGAAAATATAGGTGTTTAAGCCATAGAGTCTCGGTTTTATCTTGTAGGCAGAAAAAGCCAACAATTTGGTTATCGACTATGATGTTTTGGGTATTTGGGGCATCAAAATCATCAATCAGCCGGTTGCGCACACGGGTTTCGTCAAACCTTTCTAACAATTCTAGGCTGGGGCGCATGGCTTCAACGCGAATGTCGGCTAGGATAAATTTATCATCATTTTGAGTGGCGGTGAGGGTGAAATCCATATTCAATCCTTTTTGACCATGATGATAAAAAATAGGATGCTTAACGCGCCGCCGGCCACCATGCTGGCAATCATTGGCAGGGTGGTGCCATCGTGAAAATAGCCGACAATGAAAGTGGCCAAGGCGCCGGCGGCAATTTGGGTGAAGCCAGCAAGGCCTGAGGCAGTGCCAGCAATTTCTGGCCGGATGGACAGGGCGCTGGCCATGGCCGTGGGAATGGCCAAGCCGTTGGCACAGGCGACGACCGCCATGGGCACAAAAATATAGGCCGGTTGGCTGATGCCGATATAGCTGACATAAAGCAGAATTACCAAGGCAATGCTGAGCACAATATTGGACAGTATGAACATTTTATATGAGCCCAAACGCCTGGTGAGCTTGCCGGTTAGGAAATTTCCGGTCATATAACCAGTCGATACCATGACAAAATAAAAGCCGTAAACACTGGGTTCTAAATGTAGAATTTTGGTGACTAAAAATGGTGCGCCAGCAATGAAGCTGAAAAATATGGATGATGAAAAAGCCATGCCCAAAACAAAGCCAATATATTGCTTTTCTTTGACTAGGGTTAGATATTTGGATAATATTTCGGCAATGTTAATGCTGGCAAGCAGGTGATGATTGGTTTCGTACAGGGCTTTATAGGCAGCAAATAACATAATGATGCCAAAAGCGCTGACAAAGTAAAAACTGCCGCGCCAGCTGGCATATTGATCGATAAAGCCGCCAATTGTGGGGGAGGTGAGCGGGGCTAACGCCATGACCATGGTCATATAGCCTAAAAGGCTGGCGGCTTTATCGCGCTCATATAAATCGCGGACAATGGCGCGGGTGGTTACGACGCCTGTACAGCCGCCAATGGCCTGAAATATGCGGCCAATGATGAGTTGCTCGATGTTAAGCGCAAACGCGCAAGCGAGGCTTGAAATGATGTAAATGGAGATGCCGACGAGCAATATGGGGCGGCGGCCAAACCGATCGGATAACGGCCCATGGATGAGTTGGGCAACTGCAAACGCCACCAAATAAAGTGTGAGGGTGAGTTGGGCGATTGAGTGGGTTGTGCCTAAACTCTGGGTTAAATTGGGCATGGACGGAATGAAAATATTGAGCGCCACGGGGCTGAGCGCGGATAGGAATATCAACATCGCAATGTGTGGTTTTTTGGGGAGGCTGGGCGTGGAGTTTTGCATGGATTAAGCCTTTGCCATAGGTTTTTTGCGGCCAACCAAAATGTAGAAACTTAGCGTCATAAGGGCTGCAAAAAGTGTCATGAAAACCACCATTGAAATGCCGGATGATTGATGGAATGCGCCGACGCAAAAAGTGCCCAAAGCACCGGATGTCATTTGTAAAAAGCCTGAAAGGCCGGCGGCGGTGCCGGCAATGTCTGGCCGCATATTGAGCAAGCCGGCAATGGCATTGGGGCTGATCAACCCAGCGGAAATGGCGATGATGCCCATCGGCCCGAATAGCAAAAAGGGGTGGCTATAACCGATGGTGAAGCAGTAAAGCGCGGCGATGATGCCAATGAGCATGATGGCAATGCCGATATTGATCATTTTATCGGTTTTGATTTTATTGGCAAAATGACCAGCGAGGAAATTACCGCCCATATAGCCGCCACTGACCAGTAGAAAATAAAATGCGTAAATGCTAGGGCTTAACTGCATCACATCGGCAATGATGAATGGTGCGCCAGCGATGAAGCTGAAAAACACTGAATTGTTAAAGGCTACGGCCAATGCGTAACCCAAATATTCTGGCTGTTTTAGCAATGACCAATATTGTTTGGGCATGGAGGATAAATTTAGCGAGGCAGCCAAATTGAAATTGGTTTCGTGCAGGTTTTTTAGGCCAATAAGGCCAATGAAAATGCCAAAACCGGCGACAAAATAAAAGCTTGCGCGCCAGCTTGCCCATTGGTCAAGATATGCGCCCAATATGGGTGATAGCATCGGCGCGAGGGTGACTACGGCGGTGACATAACTGAGGATGACCACGCCTTGAGATTTGCTATACACATCGCGGATGATGGCGCGGGAAATGACAATGCCGCTACAGCCGCCCAAGGCTTGGAAAATGCGGGCGGTGATGAGGGTTTCAATATCGACAGCGAAGGCGGCGGCGAGGCTGGCAATGATATAGATTAAAATGCCCAGCAAAAGAATAGGGCGGCGGCCATATCTATCGGACAATGGGCCGACAATGAGCTGTGCAAAAGCCAAGGATAGCAGGTAAAAAGTAAGGGTGAGCTGTGCCATGCTTTGGGTGGTATTTAAGCTTTTGACCAAGTTGGGCATGGACGGCACAAAGATATTGAGTGCCAAAGTGCCAATGGAGGCAACGGCGATGAGCACCCAAATGGTTGGTTTTGGGTTAGGCGATTCGTTTGTTTGAGAATTCATATGTGCATTAAGCACAATTAGGGTGATGGGTTAAAGTCAATTTTATTGATGAATGAGGCGGTATATTTTATGGATTTTATAGAGGGTGCGCGATATATTGAATGAGTAATTATTGAAGGCGCATGAAATGTCTGCACAAACACCATTTGAATTGTTTGAATATTGGTTTGAAAAAGCCAAGAAAAATAAGCTGGTGAAATATCCTGATGCGATGAATTTGGCGACGGTGTCGGCCGATGGTCAGCCGTCTAACCGCAATGTTTTGCTGAAAGAATGGGATGAGCAGGGGTTTGTTTTTTATACCAATTTATCCTCGCGCAAGGGTGGGGAGATTGCCGCCAATGCGAAAGTTTCGCTGTGTTTTCATTGGGATGATATGGATGTGCAGATACGCATTGAAGGGGTTTGTGAGTTGGTTTCGGACGCGCAAGCTGATGCATATTTTGACAGCCGGGCGTTGCAAAGCCGGGTTGGGGCGTGGGCATCAAAACAAAGCCAACCGCTCGAAAGCCATGCACATTTGTTGAAACGGGTGGCCAAGGC
>NVUS02000307.1 GCA_002402005.2 OCS116 cluster bacterium
ATATCAAGGTCATGGTCGCCATCACGGGTTAACTCGTGAGCACGTTGAATGGTTGATGGGGTGATTTGTTTTAATGGGTCTGAATTTGGGCTTGATGCTGAAATATCAACATCGTCATCAAGCAAACCAAGTATGTCGGCCTCAGTTTCTGGTACGATAACGTGAGATTCGATTTCAATGGTTGGGTGGCGTCCCAATCCACCCTCATCCACTGACGTGCCTGTCTTCGTCGTCTTGTTATTTTCAGCAAAAAACTTTGCTTTGCGAATACGGCCAGCCCAATCATCAAACCTTGGGTGCGGGCGATCTTGATAATGACCGCCCGCGCTCAGATCGATCTGGGGGAGGATTCGACCTGAGAAGTTTTTATCTTCAAAATACCTAAGCTTTTGCGCTTTAATTGGAGGCTGGCCGGAAAGTATTATAACTTCTTGATCGTCTGGTAATTGCATCACTTCACCGGGCGTCATAAGCTGACGCATTGTTTCCTGACGCGAAACCATGACATGTGATAACCAAGGCGCTAATCTATGACCTGCATAGTTTTTCTGGGCGCGCATTTCTGTAGCTGTGCCAAGACTGTCTGATACACGTTTAGCTGTGCGCTCGTCATTGGTAGCAAACACCACACGGATATGACAGTTATCGAGGATTGAATTATATTCGCCATAGGCTTTGTCAATTTGGTTCAAAGATTGTGCAATTAGATAAGCTTTGATGCCATAGCCAGCCATGAAAGCTAGGGCGCTTTCAAAAAAGTCCAAACGACCTAAAGCTGGAAACTCATCAAGCATCATTAGCAATCTATGCTTATATTGCTTGTCCTTCTCGGTTTCGAGTTTTTCGGTGAGACGGCGGCCTATTTGATTTAAAATCAAACGAATAAGTGGTTTAGTTCTGGAAATGTCGGATGGTGGTACAACAAGATAAAGTGAAACTGGTCGTTCACCATTCATTATATCAGCAATACGCCAATCGGATGATGATGTTACTTTGGCAACAGTTGGATCACGATATAAGCCAAGAAATGACATGGCGGTTGAAAGCACGCCTGAACGCTCATTATCGGATTTGTTTAAAAGCTCTCTAGCTGCTGATGCGATAACGGGATGAACACCTGTATCAAGATGGTTTGTATTCATCATTTCGTGCAGGGTGCGTTCAAATGTTTTACGCGGGTCGCTCAAGAAAATTGAGACTTGGGCTAAGGTCTTTTCTTTTGAAGAATATAAAACATGTAATATGGCGCCAACCAAAAGTGCGTGACTGGTTTTTTCCCAATGATTGCGTTTTTCGAGTGAACCTTCTGGGTCAACTAAAATGTCCGCAATATTTTGAACGTCTCTGACTTCATTGTCACCGCGACGAACTTCAAGTAATGGATTAAACTTTGCACTGGTAGTATCGGTCGGATTAAACATCAAACAATGTGAAAATTTTGAACGCCATCCTGCGGTGAGTTGCCAATTTTCACCTTTAATGTCGTGAACGATAACTGAACCTGTCCAGCTCAATAATGTTGGAATGACTAGGCCAACACCTTTGCCTGAACGAGTTGGTGCAAAAGCCATGATATGTTCTGGGCCATTGTGACGAAGATATTCATCATCGAATTTTCCAAGGAACACTCCTTTAGGTTCGAATAATTGCGCCTGCCGAATCTCTTTGGGAGTGAGCCAGCGTGAAGAACCATATGTGGTTACATTTTTGTCCTGCCTTGCTCTCCATAGAGATCCTGCGATTGCTACAATGACCCCAACAATACCGCCTGCACCAGCGAGGCTGCCCGCCTTGTTGAACACTTCTGGCGCATATGCGTCATAAGCGTACCACCACTGATACAAACGATGAGGATAATAGATCGGCACATTGTTAAGAAAAAACCATGCCGACCCAAGCCCTTCCTGATGCCCAAGCATATCTGCTGCCCATTGAGTTGCCGCCCACGTAGTGAGAAACACAACAAGAAACACCAGTATAATTTGACCAAATAGGAATTTTGTCGGGGTCATCTGCTTACCTTTCTAAGCATGAGAAATGTCCCATGCCACCCCTATAGAAAGTAGAGTTTTTAGTAGTTCGTCAACGAGTTTATTATATTAACATATTGATAATGTTGATGTTATAAACCCACATCACACCATATCAATTTTGAATGGCAATGAATAAAGCTTCATCCAAAATAAAAAAATTGTGCATAAATAGTGTAGGAATTAATTACTTTGAGAAGTTATTTTAGCAACGCTATCAGTAAACGAAAATTCATGAGAAAACATATTATAATCTAGCAGGCATTCGCCCTAACCAATTTGCGCCAGCATAGGTAATGCTTATAATAAGCACGGTTCTTTCTGCATCATCAACTGTAAAAGTTATAACGCCCTTACGAGCAGTCGGAATGGCTCTTAGATTTGGAGCAATCTCATCCCGTATTGTGCCAACATGTGGCGTATCAACCAGTGAGAGAATGGTAGCTTCAATTTCGGCTAATTTATTCATTGCAATTAAGACGCCAGCATAATCAGCGATCAAATCTACAATATCAAAAAGGTCTTGTTCAACCTCAGGATGCCTATAAATTTTATAGCTCATGATTTTACTTTTGCATCAAGACGTGCCTTCGCCCTCGCAAAAACATCATCATGGCGACCCATTTCTATCCATTCTTCGCGCGGCAGTTCCATTCTGCGCTTGATAGTATCTGTCATAGCTACCAGTGCAGCTTCGCGCTCGGCCTCGTCTTGCATGACAAGTTCAATTCCTGCCGCAACAACACCGCTTACAGAAGTGAAAATTCCTTCGCCAGCTTTTTCATTGGCAAACTTATGGTGTCTATCTGTAAAACTAATGCTGGTTTTAACGGTCATGGCAATCTCCTGAGTATTACTAAGTATGACCCAATGATTTTTCTTTGTCAAGATTACGAGATAAATCACCTTCGTTCAAGAAATCCCAATGCCCCTTCTTTTACCAATCTGCCAAGAAATTCCACTACCACCTACTTTACCTGAGACCAATTGATTGCGCGAACGCTCCAACACTGATCGCCACGGCACTAGATTAAATTCTTTGGATTGCTCAATAATGGCAAAGCGTCCTGATGCCAGCTCAACAGATTTGGTATATATACCCTCAACCTGATCGCCTTTGTTGGATGGCACATATTGTTTACCAATCTCACCAGATATTTTGGCCGCAGCTTTTTGAACCTCTTGTTGTTCAAGCCTATTCAACATACCGCGCTGATAAGCCACGCCTCTGTCAGTTTCCTTAGCAAAGCCCTGAGCAATCAAATAAGCTTTTCGTCTTTTCAAAGCAGCTTCAACTTCACCACCAAAACCAACATTGCTCAAAGAATTTTTTTCTGCACCAACAAGATTTTTATCAAGCCATGTTGCACCAGAAGAATTGATCTGAACGTCCAATGAAAATTGTGATTTTGTAACGATATTCATTGGTGACTTTAATGCACGTTGTTGATTATGAGCTAAAGCTGCATCCAAATAATCTTCGGGAATTTCCCAACTGCCATCATTATACCTTCTGACAATATTAGCCCGCCTCAAACTCTCCAACCTGCGTATA
>NVUS02000308.1 GCA_002402005.2 OCS116 cluster bacterium
ATAATTCTTTCAATAGATTTAACCCTTTCCTCCAGGATTAAACATGTCTAATAAGTTCAGTAATCTTTTAAAATCCCCCCTGTTCAAATTCAAAGCAAAGTCTGCCGGGCGAACGACCGGCAAAACCAAGGGTGGCAAGGCGACCAAAAAAGCTTTATTCTCTTCGTTTAAAATCGCGATCAGAATCAACGCATTGGTGGTTATGGCTATTTTTTCCATGGCCATTATGGCCGGTTTGGCACTTTATAAAGAGCAGCGCAACGCCAGCTATTTACTAGCACAAGAAAACATCCGCTCATTGGGCGATCAAGCGCTTAATATTGAAAAAGATTTCTTGAACTTCTCTTTGCAAAAACAAGAGTTTTTTGTCAAAGAAGAAATAGAATATGCCGATACGGTCAAAGCTTCCCTTACCAAACTCATCAAGTCGCTAGACTTTATGAAACAGCTACCCGGTGCTGATGCGGTTGATGCCGAAATCAATACAATCATCGCAAGCGGCCAAGCGCTAGAAGTGACATTCGCCGAATTGGCTGCCCAACAAGAAAAATTGGGTTTTTCTGAAAAATCTGGCTTGCATAAGAATTTTTACGTCGCCGCTGAAGCGTTCGAAGTGGCCATCATTAAAATTGGCAACCTGCCAAAAATGCAAGTTGAGCTGAGTAAAATGCGCCGGTTTGAAGCCGCCTATTTAAAAACCGGTATCGAAAAAAATATCGGCAAAGTGGTCAGCGCCAAATCTATCATTGCCGGTTTCTTCTACTCTCGTGGGTTGGATAAAGAGCAGCGCGCCAGTCTTAAAACCCCGCTCAATCAATATGTAAAAGATTTCAAAGCCTATACAAAAGAAAATAGAGTTCTCAAAGAAATGCTGGGAAATTTTAACACTGAATTTGCAAAACTCGCGCCGGCCTTCCAACAATTGCGCATCGCTGCTGATGTTGAAATGGAAAAAGTTGTTGAGAGCGCGGTACAAAATAGCGAACGTATCAATAAAATCACGTGGACCGGCATTGCGGTCATCGCCACCATAATCTTGGTCTTTGGCCTAATCATCAGTCGTTCTATCTCCAAACCTTTGTCAACCATGGTGCGTTTGATGGAACGCTCAGCACAAGGCGAAATTGGCCTCGACATCCCCGCCGGTCAGCAAAAAGACGAAGTTGGCGATTTGGCGCGGGCACTTGAAGTGTTCGATAAAAACAATGCCGAAGTGGCTCAATTAAAACAACAAGAAGAAGGCAACCGCCAAAAAGCAGCAGCCGATCGTAGCGACGAATTAAACTCAATCGCCAGTTCACTTGAAACCCAAGTGCAAAGCGTGGTCAGCAATGTTGGTGAACAATCTAAAAATATGAGCAGCGAATCCACCCGTTTGGACAGTGTGATTGATACATTGGTGGTGCATACCAACCAAGCCAATGAAAATGCTGGCAATATTTCAAACCAAATCAATATGATTGCTTCGGCCTCCGAAGAGCTATCCTGCTCAATTAGCGAAGTGGCCGAACAGGTCGAACGCTCAAGCAGCATTAGCAAAAATGCCGTTGAGCAATCGCAACAAACCAATGATACGGTCAAAACTTTGGCCAGCAGCGCCCAAGCCATTGGTGATGTGGTGAAAATAATCTCCGACATTGCCGAACAAACCAATCTATTGGCGCTCAATGCCACCATTGAAGCGGCACGGGCTGGTGATGCCGGCAGAGGCTTTGCAGTTGTGGCCTCAGAAGTGAAAAATTTGGCCAACCAAACCGCCAAAGCAACGGTCGAAATTTCCACCCAAATCAACACCATCCAAGATGTAACCAATAGCACAGTGACAGCGATTGGCGAGATTAGTGACACGGTGCGGGATATGGGCGAAATTACCGGCCAAATCCAAACCGCGGTCGAACAACAAGCCGCTGCCACGGCTGAAATTAGCCGCAATGTGCAAGAAGCTGCACAAAGCACCGGCGAATTTACCGACATTTTACAATCAGTGTCAGATCAAACCAATACAGTGGGTGAAATTTCGGCCACCGTATTGTCTGAGGCCGACAAAACATCCGAACAAATTGGCAATCTAGGTGGTCGTATGACCGAAGTGATTGACAGCTTGCAAGAAAGTGCCAAAAGCGCATAACCTACTTTTAGCTTAGGCCTTTGACTTAATGCTTTGGGCTTAGAATTGTATGCCGCGCCTCACGGCGCGGCAGCACATTCACCTTTTTTATGGCCAAAATTACGTAAAATCGCCTTCGTTAAGCCTTTCTGAGCGTGAATTGCAAAGGATGGTATACATTTTATCAAATTTGGTAGCTAATAATTAACTATATTCGACCAAGGTATCATCTAAGTCTTTCTATAAGATTCAAACCTTGCTCGGGAATAGTACATGTCTAATAAATATTCAAACATGATAAATGGCGTCTTCGCCAAGTTTAAATTTAGTAAAAAAGCCAACAAGCAAAACACCGGGCCGAAAAAAATACAAAAAGAAACCATGGGTGCAAAGTCCAAACCAGCTTTGTTTTCGTCATTCAAAATTGCCACTCGAATTAACGCTTTGGTGGTTTTGGCAATCATTGCTATGATTTCAATATCTGGTTTGGCTTATTATCAAAAAATTGAAAGCGACAGGTTTTTAGCCCAAGAGCAACAAGTGAGTGCTTTAGGCCAACAAACGCTTAATTTGGAAAAAGACTTTTTACGTTTTTCAAACCAAAAACAAGATTTCTTCATCAAAAAAGAGATTGAAAACGAAGCCCTAGTGAGTGGCGCATTATACAATTTAATCAATTCTCTAGAGGCGATGAAAAGCCTACCCGATGCCGACAAAGTCGAAACCGAAATTAACCAGATTATTGACGGCGGCCGCGCGTTAAGCACATTATTCGCCGAATTGACATTGGCTCAAGAAGAGCTTGGCTTTACCAACAAAACCGGTATGCATAGAAGTTTCCATTCATTAGCACTAAGAGCCGAAGCCAAATTGATGAAAGTCAACAATTTGCCAATGGTCGAAGCCAAATTAAACCTGATGCGTCGCTATGAAGGTGAATATCTTGTCACCAAAAACAAACGCTTGGTGAGCAAACATACCAAAACCAAAAACCAACTGATTGTTGAGTTAAAACGCGCTAAATTGCCGGAAAAAACCTTCAAAAGCATTTCTAAAGTGGTCGACAATTATAACAAAGCATTTAAGGCTTATTCTAAACAATATAAAGTTCTGAATGCCATGCTCGAAAAATTCGAAGCGGCTTTCCAAGATCTTGAACCAAAATTTAAAGATTTGCGTATTGCGACAGATTTACAACTAGAGCATGTTGAACAAATTCGGATAGAAAGCACAGAACGGTTGACCAATTTAATCATGATTGGGGTCGGCGTGATCGCCCTACTCATTCTGGTCTTTGGCTTTATCATCAGCCGCTCTATCTCCAAACCTTTGTCAGTCATGGTACGTTTGATGGAACGCTCAGCCCAAGGCGAAATTGGCCTCGACATTCCAGCCCGCCAACAAAAAGACGAGGTGGGCGATCTGGCCCGCGCACTTGAAGTGTTCGACAAAAACAATGCCGAAGTGGCACAGCTAAAACAACAAGATGAAATTAACCGCCAAAAATCTGCTGCTGATAGAAGTGATGAGCTAAACTCCATCGCTGGCTCACTTGAAACCCAAGTGCAAAGTGTG
>NVUS02000309.1 GCA_002402005.2 OCS116 cluster bacterium
ATCCAAGGACGTGTATAAGGCAGTTAAGTTGAGGTTTCAAACGGTTTCTATAGTTTTCCCAAAAAAATAGTAAATAAAACCTAGCCTTGTTCGACCAAAGCATATTCCATAGGATTTAGCTGGTTTTATGAAGATTCGCGGGTGACTAGGTTGGGTTTGATTAGGGTGATGACTGTGTCTTCTGTTGCGTTATCGGCTTCTATGCGCGATAGAATGCGTTCTACTGCGTGTTTGCTGACATCTTCTGACGCATAATTGATGGTGGTTAGCGGTGTGGAGCAAAATTCGGCGGCTTCGGTATTGTCAAAGCCGACAAGAGCTACATCTTGGGGGATGTTGAGGTTGTTTTCGCGACACCAGCGGGCAGCGCCAATGGCCAGCGAATCGGTTGATGCAAAAATGGCTGTGGGGCGCGGGGTGGATGCCCAAGCTTTTTGCATAGCGGCAAAACCGTGTATGGCGGCATGGCCTTCTGGATCTACGATTTTAATGGCGCTATCTGGTAGGCCAGCGGCTTTAACGGCAGCAACTGCGCCATCATATTTATCGCTATTGCCTAGGTCTTTTGCGCCATCAAGTACGGTTATTTGTTTGTGGCCTTGTTCGATTAGATGGCTGACCGCTATGTTGCCGCCTTTTATGTCGTCAATTGCCACAACGTCCAGATTTGCATCTGGGATGTCGGACAGCATGAGGATTGGATAGCCGGATTTTGCGATATTCTGGATGTGCGAAATTTCGCTGCGGTTTGTGGGGTAGATGAGGATGCCATCCACTTGGCTTGATTGTAGATGATTTAGCGCACGTTTCTCGTTAGCCAATTCGTTATCCGAAGACGCGAACATAACGCCATAGCCTTTGGCGGCAAGGTCTAGCTCTATTGAACGTGCGGTTTTGGTGATGGTTGGGTTCATGATGTCTGTAAGTACCAAACCGACCATTTTTGTGGATTGAAGGATGAGCGACCGCGCCAATTGATTGGGCACGTAATTTTGCCGCTCAGCTTCTTTTAAGATAAGTTCTCGGGTTTTTAGGGGCAGTCTTGAACTGCCGCGCAGCACAAGTGAAACAGTATTGACTGAATAACCAGTCGCTTCAGCTACGTCTTTTAGTCTGACGCGTGTTCTGCCCATATGGACTTCTCCTTACCCTAATCTGTGCTTATTTGCGGTTTTTTTAAATCACCAATCGGCAATGCGATCGCCGCCAACAAATTGTGCACTTTTGTCTGTATATTCAAACAGTTCAATCTTTACACCATTTGGATCTTTAATCCAAGCTTGATATGTATCGTCACAAGCTTTCTTTATGGCGGTAACCTCTATACTTTGAGCTTTGATATGTTCTACGGCGTCTTGCAAGTTCTCAACTTCGAGGCAAAGATGGTTGATGATATTCTTATCATCATAAGCCGCGCTGCCATTTTGAAACACTTCGACATGGGTGCGGCCGCCGGCGTCTAGATAGAAACCAAAAATTTCGCCATCGCGTAAAAAATTAAATACTGGCTCCATACCAAGTACATTTTTATAGAAAGCTTTGGTTTCATTTATATCATGCGCGAAAATACATACATGGGCGACTTGTTTAACTTTAATTTGGGTCATTTTATATCCTTGTTGGTTGCTTACAACTGTTTTTAACTGCGGTTAATCCCATTTTGGGCCCCATTCGGGGTCGACAATGCGGTGACCACGTTCAAGCGTATCTATCTCACCCATATTATCTGTGGTTAAGGTGATGTTGGTGCTGTCTAAATTGGTTTTTTGACGTTGTGGATTGGCTGATTTGGGGATGACGATATAGCCTTGTTGTAACAGATAAGCCAGTGCCACTTGTGATGGATCGCATGCATGTTGTGCGGCGATCTTTATGATGACCGGGTCTTTGAGCACTTCGCCAACTGCCATCGGCATATAGCAAGTAACAGCCACATCAACATCTTTACAATGTTGGGCTAAAATTCGATTTTGAAGGTAAGCATGGCACTCAAATTGGTTTGTTGATAACCTGTCAATCCCAATGGCTTTATCCACCTCGTCCAGATGCCAACGGGTGAAATTGGACACGCCAATTAGGTCAGTTAGGCCTTCATCCTGCGCTTGTGCCAGCAAGCCAATATAGTCACTTATCGGCACTTTATCATAGTGAGATGGCCAATGGATGAGAGTTAGGTTTAGCTTGTCTGTGCCTAGATTTGCAAGACTATCGCGCAAGCTTGGGATGAGGTTGGAAAAGTTTTCAGGAGTGATTTTTGTGGTGATGAAAAGTTGGTCACGGGCTAATCCACAGTCGCGAATCGCTGAACCTACTTGTTTTTCAGTATCATAGGTCTGAGCGGTGTCGATGTGCCGATAACCATTTTTGATGGCTGAAATTATCGCTTGCGTGCCTGTGTCGCCGGTTAATCCGTAGGTGCCTAGCCCGACTTTGGGAATATTTTTTCCTATCATTTTCAATTAGTTAGCACAATTTAATTATGCTCTCCTTTACATATTGTTAAGTTGGGCCAGCTGTTTGATTTGGCCTGCTGATGTGACATTTATGAAAATATGTGTATTGACACATCATTAAAACTGAATATATATTAACGATAACACTGTGTGCAAGGAAAATATTTTCTTGACTTTAAAAACTTAACCTTAGTCTCGATGCTGGGTTGGGTTTGGTGTTTATGATTTGTTTTGAGGGAAATAAATATGGCAATTCGATATAGTTGGATGTCCCCACGCTTAGCGCTTGTACCGGCAATTGTGATTACCGCGGTTGCATTTGTGGGTGCGATTGGCTGGACGCTCTATATTTCATTTACCAAATCGCGGCGGTTTCCGAATTACGATATTTATTGGGAAAATTTTTGGCGGCAATATAAGCGGCTGTTTAACGACCCGAATTGGGACACCGCGATCAATAATTTAATATTTATGACCATTGGCAGTGCCTTGGCCATTCTGTTTGGGTTTATTTTGGCGGTATTGGTCAATAAAGAAAAAACGGGCGAGGGTGTGTTTAGAACCATTTATCTTTACCCGTTGGCCGTGTCCTTCATCGTGGCGGGTATTGTGTGGCGTTGGATGTTTAACCCGGTGTTGGGCATCGAGAATTTTTTGATTGAGCTGGGGTTTGAAAACGCATCATTTAACTGGTTGGCAGATAAAGACACCGCCATGTGGGGGGTGATCATCGCCATAGTGTGGCATGGAATGGGCTTTTATTTGGCTTTGATGCTGTCTGGATTGAAATCGATTAATGACGAGATATGGAATGCCGCTAAGTTGGACGGCATTAGCCCGTGGAAATTTTATACCGAAATTGTCATCCCAATGCTGAAATTCACCTTTTTGACTTGTGCAATCTTGTTGTCGTTAGGCGTGGTGAAGACTTATGACATTGTGCTGGCAATGACCGGTGGTGGCCCGGGCACATCATCTTGGACACCGGCATATTTTGTGGTCAATGCTTATGCGACACGCGGCAATATGGGCTATGCCTCTTCGGCGGCATTTATGATGTTATTGATTACATTGGCCATCTTTTTACCATTGGTGCTGCTGACCCGTTGGCAAGTAAAGCGTAGAGCAAGGGAGGCGGTATAATGAGCAATATCGACATTTCACAACGTGAATTTAAGCATTATCCGGAGAAAAAACGCAAGATAAAAGGCTCGTCCATTATAACCTTTATATTCTTGGCGATGATTGCTGTGGCGGTGATGATTCCGTTATATGTGATTATTGTGACATCGTTTAAGACCCTTGACCAAATTACCTTGGGTAGAATTTTTGATTTGCCCACGACTTGGACTTTTGAGGGGTGGAATAAGGCATGGTCTGAAGTTTGTTCGGGCATGACTTGTAATGGGGTGAAAGCTGGGTTTTTTACATCGATTAAAATATTGATTCCGAGCATTATCATTTCGGTCGGTTTGGCCTCGGTGACTGGTTATGCTTTGGCATTGTGGAAAATAAAATGGGCGGGCGGGTTTTTGTTCGTATTGTTTATTTGTGCCTTTGTGCCGTTTCAGGTCATCATGATCCCGTTGGTATTGATAACCGCTAAGCTGGGTATTTACGGTACTTTTTGGGCAGTGGCGATTGTGCATGGCGTGCTTTCGATGCCATTTTTAACACTAATTTTCCGCAATTTTTACAAAGACATTCCGCCGGAATTGATCAGCGCGGCGATGATGGATTCGGGTAGTTTTTGGCGAATATTTGGTGAAATTATCTTACCCATGTCGGGCAACATCATCATTGTGGTGTTGATTTTGGTCATCACCGGCGTGTGGAATGACTTTTTGATTGGTCTGACATTTGGCGGCTTTGGTGCGCAACCAATGACGGTGATTTTGGCCAATACGGTAATTACGGGCACCGGTGCTGTGCGTTACAATGTGGACATGGCAGCGGCGTTGCTGACCGCCATTCCACCATTATTGGTCTATTTTGGGCTTGGTAAGTTTTTTGTACAAGGCATTAGTGCCGGGGCTATTAAAGGATAGATGAATGCCAGAGATTATATTTAAAGATTTGGTCAAACAATATGGTTATGTGACCGTGCTCGAAGATTTGGACTTAAAAGTTTCTGACGGTGAGTTTTTGGTATTGCTTGGCCCTTCTGGCTGCGGAAAAACCACATTGCTCAACATGTTGGCCGGTTTGGTGGAAGTGACGGCGGGCGAAATTACCATTGGCGGCAAAGATGTCACTGACCTTGATCCTAAGGATCGCGGGTTGGCTATGGTGTTTCAATCCTACGCCTTATACCCAACCAAAACCGTTGAAGGCAATTTAAAATTTGGTTTGGCGGCACAAAAATTACCCAAAGACGAAGTGACCAAACGGGTGAATTGGGCGGCGGACTTGTTGCAAATTCAGCCGTTAATGAAACGAAAGCCGGCCGAGCTTTCGGGCGGGCAGCGGCAGCGGGTGGCGATTGGCCGGGCGTTGGTTAAAAATGTTGAAGTGTTTTTGTTTGATGAGCCATTGTCTAATTTGGACGCAAAATTGCGCACTGAAATGCGGCTGGAGATTAAGAAATTACATAATGAATTGAAGAAAACCATTGTTTATGTGACGCATGACCAAGTGGAAGCGATGACCATGGCGACTAGCATTGCGATTATGGATCAAGGGGTGATTCAGCAATTTGGTAGCCCTGACGATGTTTATGACAACCCTGAAAACTTATTTGTGGCTAAGTTTATTGGTGCGCCACCGATGAATATCATCGCCGCGACCATTGCCAAAACTGGTGATAAGATATTTGCGGCTCATGCTGCCAGTGGCGTGAGTATGGACTTATCGGCCTATGAATTTACCAGTGAGCCGGCTGATGGTGACAAGGTTTATGTGGGCATGCGGCCGGAACATTTTGTGATTGGCGATGACATTAGCGGCAAAGAAGCCGCGCAATTTGAGTTGCCGGTTTTATATGCAGAAAAGCCCGGCAGTGATGGCAGCGCCTATTTAGACAGTGGCGATGAGCAGATTGCGGTGCGGGTTGAAACTGCAATGGTGAAGGTTTTGCAACAACCAGATGCACGCTTAAAAATAGCATTTCCAGATGATAGATTTAGTGTTTTCGACGCTTCAACCGAACGTCGAATTTAGAGGGAGAGAGTTTTTCAACTTAAAAGGGAGTATAATGATGAAAAGCAAGATGAAATTAATCGCCGCCAAATTGGCGCTAGGCGTGGCTATGGTGGTGACACCTGCCGCCATCGCACAGGCTGAAGAAGTGCAACTATATCACTCATGGTCAAACGAGAGTGAATTGGCTGCATTGAATGTATTTGTTTCGGCACTGAAAGCCAAAGGCCATACAGTTGTTGAAATGTCAGTGCCACATGAAGCCGCGGGCTCTAGCCCATTGGCCGCTTTGGTAGCTGCTGGCACACCGCCGAATATCTTTTTGACTGGACAAGCTGGATTCTATCGCGATTTGCGTGATCAAGGCATTGGCCAAGAAGTTGGTTCACATTTTAAAGCCACTGGCGCTTGGAAAAATTTCCCGCCAAAAGTGCAAGAAGCGATACAAGTTGACGGTGAAATTGATAAGATTCCATCAGGTATCCATATTGACGGCATGCTTTATTATAACATGAAAGTGGCTGAAGCTGCTGGTGTTGACCCAACTTCTTGGACATCTACAGCTGACATGTTTGCTGACATGGCAAAAGTGAAAGACGCTGGTTATAATTTCCTAGGTTTGGGTGGTAACTCATTCCAAGCTGGCTATTTGTTCCATGCGCTTTTGGCGGCTGTTGCTGGCGAAGACATTTACTTACGTTTCTATAATGGCACACCTGATGTGACCGTTATGGATGAGCAAGGCTTTAAAGACACTGTTGCATTGTTCCGTGAAATTGCCGACCAAAACGACAAGGGCTGGGTAAACCGGGCTTGGAACGAGACCACAAACGATGTGATTGCTGGCAAAACGCTTATGCAAATTCATGGTGACTGGATGAAAGGTCAATGGAGAGCCAATGATAAAGTGTTGGGCACTGACTATAATTGCATAAACATTCCGGGTACAAAAGCACTTGCGGTTACGGTTGATGCCATGGGCATCTTGGGTGGGCCCGGTGTTTCTGAAGGCATGTTGAAAGCTGAATTTGAAATGGCGTCTATTGTTGTTGACCCTATATTAAACTCGGAATTTGCTGCACATAAAGGTTCTACACCTGTACGTATGGATGCCCCAAAAGACAAGCTTGATGCGTGTAATGCGTTGGTTCTTGACTCATTAGCCGTTCCTGGTTTCTCGGTTCTAAACCCATCATATATTGGTGATCAGGATTGGAT